>JBJEFO010000141.1:0-4295 GCA_051874135.1 Lysinibacillus sp. | reverse complement strand
TAAAATTTCTATATACATAATTCGGATGATGTTACATAAAAACACTAAGCAAATTATCCGACGCTAATTATTTTTTAACATAAACATCATAGCAATTAAGCAATATACCTATTTGCATGTAAAATGCTAATTTAGTGGTAAAATATAACATAATATAAAAGAAAACAGATTAATTGGTTATCATCCAATATGCTTTAGGAATGGGGGTGCTGTACAGTGGAAAAGAATAATTTTACTAGCTTTCATGTTGAAGGCTCTCAAAGTATGTTACAACAATTAATTGAAGAATATAAGAAATCAATTGACAATTTTTATGTACTCTTTCTTTTTGATCAACAGGATAGCCCATACAATTACACGGCACTTTTTAAACAGTATATTACTCAAGGCACAATTATTAATTTAAACAATGGCGATATTTTTTCACTAAGTAAACGTTTTGTGTTAACTGAGGAAGCGTATTATGAAAATGAAGAACTGTTTTATAAATTGCGTTTGCACTCACGAGACTGGATAGTTGAGAAGTTAGCGAAGACGGTTATTTTTTATGTGTTGGCACAAAATGTAGAAAATCATGCGATGTTGTTAAATGACCAAAATCTTTTAGACGATACTTTAAAAAAGACGAAAAGTATTATGAAAAAGTTAACATTTATTGGTGATTCCATTACGTGGGAAGTATTTTATAACTGGTGTCGCCAGCAATTCATAGCACTCGTTTTAGAGGAAATTATTTTCACATATGGTGTGAATGGTGTGAAAGCATTATCAACGGAACAGCTGAATGAGTTGTTTTTCAAAATCTTATCGACGAACCTTGCAGACAATAAACAATTCATACAAAAAATATCACAATCGATTGAACTTTATATGCAAGAATGGTCGCAAAAAATTATTGATGAATTAAACAATGACATCCAAACGTATTTACGCATAGAGCATGTAGTAGGGGAAATTCAGGAAAAGAAAGTGGAGAAAGATTCATCGAAATTAAAAGTCATTCCAAACTATATTTTTGTTATGAATAATGTTGCTTATCAAGCGGTAAGGGAAGCAATTTATCGAAAAAATTTCACGCAACATACGCCCGATTCATGGCCGATATCCTATTTTATTAAAGGCAATACTAGAGGTCATATCCAAATCATTCCTAAAAGTGAAGAGGATGAATTATTCAAAGTAGCAGCTGACAATGTACAATCTTTATGTAATATCGATGTAGATGTTTTCGATATTATGTGTAGCATATTTCTAAATAGGGCAAAGCATCCTGACGATATTATTAAAATTGATTTGGCCGATATACTAGCAATGCGCGGTTTAAAGCTGAAGCTTGGTGGCCATGGTCGGCGTGGCGGGTATGAAGCAAAGCAAAAGGAACAGGTTATTAATGCGTTAAAAAATATTCAAAGCATATGGCTGACAATCGATAAAACTGTCCTATATAAAAATAATAAGCCGGTACAAGTTAGTGTGCAAGGTAGGACATTTGTTTTCAAAAACTTAGATGGCAAAGAATATGTCGTGAACAAGGAAACATGTAGTAAATCCATTTTCTTTACAGTCGATAAAGTTTTTGCAAAATATTTAACAGCTTCACAAAGGCAAGTCGCATTACTGCCTATCAAATCGATACAATATCATGGATATCGATTTAATTATGAAAAGCAGCTATGCCGTTATTTAAGCTGGCGTTGGCGTACTCAAGCGTATAAAGGGAATTTCTTGCAGAAAAATAGAGTGAGTACGTTGTTAGAGGCGACAGGAGAAACATTGAATGAACGATCTCCTTTACGTACGCGTGACAGATTTGAAAAAGCGCTAGATCAACTAGCCCAAGACGGTTTGATTGCAGCGTGGCATTATGTAAATTGGAATGAAGAAATAACAACCAACAAAGGCTGGGCAAAATATTGGTTGAATACATCTGTCGTCATTGAACCACCTAACTTAGTTAAAGAGCATTATCGCTCAATTGATAAAAATAAAAAACAGATTACCGAACAAAAAAGTACTAAAAAAGAAGTGGAAGATCAGCGATTAGGTGATAAAGTGTTAAAATGTCGCAAAGAACGAAATCTCACATTGCTACAATTAGCAGAGGAACTACAAGTTTCTGCACCTTATATTAGCAATATCGAACGAAATCAAGTGAAACCATCTGCACAATTAAAAACAAAAATTTTAAAATGGCTAAATCAACCTTTCTAAGAGGCAGTCCAATATGGATAGCCTCTTCATTTTGTTTAAAAGTAGAAAAATACTTACTATGTGCGCTTACAGTGAATGAGAGTCGGGGTTATAGTGTGCAAGTGTCGGGGTTAAATTGCACATAGTGATTTTTAACTTTTTTTCAATCGTATATAGTACAACGCTTCAAGAGTTTTATTTCAATATATTAACAAGCTTATTATTATATAAATTTAGTGTCTTTAGTTTTCTGTTTTTTCAGAATTATGAAGTTATCATAGATATACACATATCACATCTGATTGTGAAGATGCTCAGTGAATAGGTTATGAGATTGAACGTGTAAAGGTCCTATCGTTAGTAAACTATGTAGGCTTACACATGATTGGGCAAATATTAATGTAAATATGGAGGTGTCAGCAACAGGAAAAAACAATCAGTAAATTTTTTTAGGTAAGGAGAGATGTCTTTACTGTTCGAGCTTGTATGAAAAGTACGGAACAAATTGAAGAACGGAGTGTGATATTATTGATCTTTAAAACTTCTAGAACTGTTGAAGCATTGACGTATAAGCAAAAAGTATTGTTGATGGTCGGTATTTTCTTGTGTATGGAATTAGGGCTAATGGTTACATCTGAATTTTCAGTTGCATTGCCAAAGATTATTGAGGATATTGGCGGAGCAGAGTTTTATTCCCTAGTGTTTACTGTAAACATTGCTGTGTCAGCAATCGTGACACCAATTGTCGGGAAACTAAGTGATATGTATGGGCGGCGTCAGCTTTTAATTATTGGTATTTTAATTATTTTAGTTTCTGAAGTACTTACGCCGTTATTAGTATCGAATATTTATCATTTAATGATTTTCCGAGCTATTCAAGGGCTGGGTGGAGCTGCAACAGTTGTAGTAGGATTAATCATTATTAGTGACATTTTTGATATTGAAAATCGTGCCAAGTTCTTAGGATTTTACGGATCACTTAATGCATTAACTGCGATTATTGCACCAACTGTTGGTGGTCTTTTTGTACAGTACATGTCTTGGCATTGGGTATTCTACTCAATCGTGCCAGTCGGCCTAATAGGTTTATTCTTTATTTTTAAATACATGCCTGAAATTCCGAGAACGAAAAATTCAAAATTTGATTATTTAGGTGTTTCTGTATTAAGTGTTGCGATTTTAATTATCGTTGGTATTACAACAGTAGGTGGTTCGTATGTACCTTGGACTTCAGGTATAATGCTTGGATTATTCGCTGCATTAATTGCAGTTGTGGCATTATTCATCTTCAGCCAAAAGAAGAGCGGGAATCCTATTGTTCCATTGCACTTATTTAAGTATCGCGTATTTAACATTTGCTTATTTGCAAGCTTTGCGTGCATGTTTGCAGCAACGGGCTTAATTTTCTTTATGCCGTTATTTATGCAAAATATCCACGGCTTTACACCAACAGAAACAGGCTTATTTATGACAGTGCGCGGAATCACATCATTCATTTTCGCAGCGGTTGGTGGCATTGTTGTTGCGAAATTAAAGGATTTTCGCTTAGTAGCAATTGCTGCTATGGTCATTTTTGGTAGCATGATCTTTGCATTAACATTCTTCACAACATCAGCTACATCGTTAGCGATAACAATTATTTGTTTAGTTTGGGGAACGTCGAGTGGCGTATTAATTTCAATTTTCCATACGGGTATTCAAATGAACTTACCGAATAGGGACATTAGTGTAGCGATGAGTGTGATGCAGCTATTTGTTAGTATGGGGGCACTTTTAGCCACTTCTGTTTTAGGTTTATTTTTACGTAACGCAAACTTAAGCTTAGGCTTTGCATCGTTACTATTCACATGTTTAGGTGTGGTTGTCTTAACATTATTACTATTCGTAGTCGTGCTACAACGTCGTAATCTACGACAAGAAGAAGTTCCGCCAACAGAAAGCTTAAATAAAGAGGTTAGCATGAATTAAACGTGCTTATAAAGAAGGAGGTTGTCGCTTTTCAGACAACCTCTTTTTTCATAGTTCGAAATATAAAGTGAAACTTCAATCCGTGGGGGTTTTGACGCACAGGACGTGCTAATACCGACGTTGTCACATGGATGTGA
>JBJEFO010000140.1:0-4297 GCA_051874135.1 Lysinibacillus sp. | reverse complement strand
TGCTTTTAGTACTTTGCTATGTGCAGCGACTACTTCTTCGTCTGTTAACGTACGTTCTGGATCGAAGTATGTTAATGAGAACGCAACTGATTTTTTACCAGGCGTCATTTTTTCACCTTCATAAACGTCGAATACTTTCACGTCTTTTAGAAGCTTTGTGCCTGCACCTTTAATAATGCTTACGATTTCGCCAGCCGCTGTTGCACGGTCAAGCTCCAACGCGATATCACGTGTCATCGCTGGGAAGCGTGGAACCGCTGTGTATACAAGTTCTTCCACTTGTGCATTTAAAATAGCTAATAAGTTTAATTCTGCTACGTAAGTTTCTTTGACACCAGCTTGTTTTTGTTCTGCTGGATGTAACTGGCCGATTAGACCAACAACTTCACCGTCTAATAATACATGTGCTGTACGACCTGGGTGTAAGCCATCGATTGTCGCCTTCACGTAAGAAACGCGCTCTGTTAAGCCTAACTTTGCAAATAACGCCTCGATAATCCCTTTGGCAACGAAGAAATCAACGTTTTTCTTCTCACCTTGCCAAGCGTTGTCTGTCCATTTACCTGTTAATACAAGTGCTAAATGCTCTTCTTCAAATGGCAGTTGTTCTGCTGTTTGACCTAAGAATACAGAGCCGATTTCGTATAATGCTACCGAATCGATTTGACGCGCAACGTTGTAAGCTGCTGCTTCCACTAAGTGTGGAATTAAGCTTTGACGTAATGTCGAACGTTCTTCAGACATTGGCATTAGTAGCTTTGTTGTTTCTTCTGCCTTTAATGCAAACTTTTGAGAAGCCTCTGCAGAAGTTAATGAATACGTTACCGCTTGGAACAGTCCTGCACCTTCCATTACGTTACGAACAACACGACGTTTTGCTTGATACGCTGTTAAGCCACCGACAACGTCTGCTGCTGGCAATGTCGTTGGAATTTCGTCATAGCCGTACATACGTGCAATTTCTTCCACGATATCTTCTGGAATTTTAATATCCTGACGACGAGTTGGAGCATCGATAATTAATAAACCATTCGCTGCTTCTACGTCGAATTTTAAACGGTTTAAAATGCTTAGCATATCTTCTAAAGAAATTTTCATGCCAAGACGACCATTAATGAAGTCTGGAGATACGACTACACGAGCTGGTGTTTTATCTAACTCGTCTACAAGTACTGTACCTTCTAATACTTCGCCACCTGCAAGTTCAGCAAGTAACTGTGCTGCGCGCTCTGCCGCTGGGATGACACGATTTGGATCTACACCTTTTTCAAAGCGAGCTGATGAATCTGAACGTAAGCCTAAATCTTTTGACGTACGACGAACTGATCCACCTGCGAAGTATGCAGATTCAATGACAACAGTCGTTGTGCTATCTGATACTTCGGAATTGGCTCCGCCCATTACACCCGCAACTGCTACTGGCTCTTTACCGTTTGTAATGACAAAGTTGTGCGCTGCAAGTGTACGCTCCTGATCATCTAAAGTGACGATTTTTTCGCCTTCCGTCGCTAAACGTGTTACGATTTCACCTGTTTCTAGCTTATCGTAGTCAAATGCATGAAGTGGTTGACCGTATTCCATTAAGATGTAGTTTGTAATATCTACTACGTTGTTGTGTGGACGTACGCCAGCAGCCATTAAATAATGTTGTAACCAAAGTGGTGACTCTGCTACTTTTACGTTTTTCACAACTTTTGCTGCGTATAATGGGTTTACTGTCGTATCTTCTACACGCAGTTTTAATTTATCTTGTGCTTTTTCAGCTGAAGTTGTGTAGCTGATTTCTGGAAGCTTTACATCTTGAGAAAGAATGGCCGCTACTTCATAAGCAACACCTAACATGCTCATCGCATCCGAACGGTTTGGTGTTAAGCCAAGCTCTAATACTGTATCACGTAAACCTAATAATTCTAATACGTCTGAACCTGGAGTAGCGTCTTCTGGTAAAACGTAAATACCTTCTGCATACGCTTTTGGTACAAGACGGCCTTCGATTCCTAGCTCTTGTAATGAACAAATCATGCCGTTTGACGCTACGCCGCGAAGTTTTGCTTTTTTAATTTTAATGCCACCCGGTAATTTCGCACCTGGACGTGCAACGATTACTTTTTGACCCGCATCGACATTTGGAGCACCACAAACGATTTGCTGTAGCTCTTCTTCACCTACGTCAACTTGGCAAACATTTAATTTATCTGCTTCTGGATGCTTTTCTTTTGATACAACGTGACCAACGACTACATTTGTCATGCCTTGTGAACGGTCAATGACAGCATCTACCTCAATACCTGAGCGTGTAATTTTTTCTGCTAAATCCTCTGGTGCTAAACCATCGATTTCTACATATTGTGATAACCATTTTAATGATACTAACATCGTCTCTCTCCTTACCCTTCACTGCGGTGGAATTGTGATAAGAAACGTACATCATTTGTATAGAAATGACGAATATCATCCACCCCGTATTTTAACATTGCGATACGCTCTGCACCGATACCAAACGCGAAGCCTGACAGTTTTGTTGAATCATATCCTGCCATTTCAAGTACGTTTGGATGTACCATACCTGCACCTAAAATTTCGATCCAACCAGTTTGCTTACATACGTTACAGCCTTTCCCACCACATTTGTGACAAGATACGTCTACTTCTACAGATGGCTCTGTGAATGGGAAGAATGAAGGACGTAAGCGAATTTCACGCTCTGCACCGAACATTTTCTTTGCTAATGCATCTAGTGTCCCTTTAAGGTCGCTCATGCGGATGTTTTCGCCAATAACTAACCCTTCAATTTGCATGAATTGGTGAGAGTGTGTTGCGTCATCTGTATCACGGCGGAATACTTTACCTGGGCAAATAACACGAATTGGCTCGCCCTTTTTCGCTTCCATCGTACGTGCTTGTACAGGTGAAGTATGTGTACGTAATAAAATTTCTTCTGAGATGTAGAATGAATCTTGCATATCACGTGCTGGGTGACCTTTTGGTAAGTTCATCGCTTCAAAGTTGTAGTAATCTTTTTCTACTTCTGGACCTTCTACAATTTCATAGCCCATCCCAACGAATAAGTCCTCGATTTCCTCGATTACACGCGTTAATGGGTGACGGTTACCTACAGCTACTTTCGCACCTGGTAATGTTACATCGATTGATTCTTTTTCAAGTTGTTCTTGAATTGCAGCCTCTTCTAATGCTGCCATTTTTGCCGTCAACACTTCTGTTAAATTTTCACGTACAGTGTTAACAAGTGCCCCCATTTTCGGACGCTCTTCAGCAGATAATTTACCCATACCTTTCAGTAAATCTGTGATAGGTCCTTTTTTTCCTAAGTACGCAACACGAACGTCATTTAATTCTTTTAAGTTCGAGGCAGCTTCAATTTTCGCAAGAGCTTCTTGCTCAAGCTGTTTTAATTGTTGTTCCATTTATAAAAACCTCCTTGTAGTTTTGTGCATCATCGTGGTAAAACAAAAAAACCCCGCCCCTAAAAAAGGGACGAGGATCTAATTTCGCGGTACCACCCTAGTTATTGCGCGTACGCAATCACTTAATTCAAATAACGGCTTGTCACCGGCACAGCTTTTCTGCTGGGCTGCTCGCGAGGTGAACTTCATCGTGTCATCATGCAGGTAGCTTCCAGTCCGTGGCTACCATTCCCTACTCCATGTGTTTCACAACTACTCTTCTCGGTCGTTGCATTTACAATTTATACGTATACAATAGTACAAGATTCCGCTAACATCTTCAAGTTATTTCACAAAAGCGTACAATAAAATGCCTGTTGCAACAGCTACGTTTAATGATTCTGCCCCACCTAAAATCGGGATAATGACATTATAATCTGTTTTCGCTAAAAGTTGCGGGCTAATACCTGCGCCTTCATTACCGACGATTAATGCAAAATTATCCGTTACTTCGATATCGCGATATGAAATTGCTTCTTCTAGTGATGTGCCGAATACTTTCACACCATCGTCCTGCAGGCGGTCAATCCACTCATCTAAATCTCCACGTACGACTGGGATATGGAAATGTGAACCTTGTGCTGAACGCATCACTTTCGGATTATATGCATCTGCACAGCCTTTTCCAAGAATAACAGCATCAATACCAGCTGCATCTGCCGTACGAATCATCGTACCGATATTGCCTGGATCTTGTACTGCATCGACAAGCAATACTTTACGCCAAGAAGCCATTTCGATTTCTGTTGCTTCTTTTACTTTACAATGCGCAAATACACCTTGCGATTTTTCTGTTTCTGCAATCTCTTTTGCAACTGCTTCATTTACTTGTA
>JBJEFO010000139.1:0-4316 GCA_051874135.1 Lysinibacillus sp. | reverse complement strand
ACTTCCGTTACTTCACATATTTCTTTCGGCAATTTTTTCACCTCATTCAAATAAACGTTTGATTGTTATTAGTATATGCAAGTTTTTTAAAACGTTCAAACATTTATTTGAATATACGAAAAAAATGAGAGACAAAGTCAAATGTCGACCTTGTCCCTAATTCACATATCCTCTCTATGGTGCTTTTAAAATGAGCTCATTTGCTCGTTCATATTGTCCTACAATACTTGTAGTATGGTAGTTTCCTTCAACCCAATCATCCACTTGATTGTCGTACCAAGCTGATTTTTTATGACCACTTTGCCCAGGTCCTACAATATGTTCGGCACTAGATAAATCACCGATATTTACTACAAAACGCCATGATGCACCATGATCTACTTCACCGTTTGCACGGTTGCCTGCTGCTTGCACGGTTGTACGTGAGCCGCCAACAGGTCGTGGCTTCGGATTTAAATACCATGCGATTAAATCATGTGCCGAGGAAATGGAGTGATTAAACGTTAACTGATGATAGTCTCCCCAAGCCCATTTTTCATAATTACTACCATATAAATCTGTTAGCTCTTCTACTGTGCGTTCAAATGCTCCGAAAACAAGCGTCTGCAGTCCTCCCGCTTGCTGTACCCAAACCCTTTCGCTACCTGCATAAGCATCACGAAGCAGATTATCCATTATTTGATACTTTCCTGGCATCATTTTATAGACATCTTCCGGCATTACGTCTTCAAACAATGTCTCTTTTATTTCTTCTATCATAAAATTGAAGACAAGTGCTTGCTCAGAATCGATCGTTTCATCATAGTCCCAAGCTTCAAGTGAGGCAATGATGTGTGAATATTCACCTGCTATATCCGCCGCCTTTAATGTTTCAATAAAATGCGGTAAAAACTCGGCCGCGTACAAATTAACCGTATCCATTTGAATATCCTTCATATCCTGCACGCTTAACTTATCTTTTGACTCTAATAGCTGTGCAATTCGCTCATAACGATATGGCTGTGCCCAAAAATCAGTAATATAATACGGATATTCTTCACCAACAATTTCATTATTAGCTGTCGCAATATAGCCCTCTTGTGGATTTATAACTGTTGGTAATTCATCAAATGGAACATAGCCTTCCCAGCCATAGTCAGAAGAATCACCAGGTACAGGTAGTTTTCCATCACCTATTTTCCGAATTGGTACACGACCATTCGCCCGGTACGCGATTGTTCCTGACTTGTCAGCAAATACGAAGTTTTGTGCTGGTGCCATAAAATCACGTAATGCTAAATCGAAGTCATCCCAGTTTTGTGCTTTATTAAAGCCAAGTACAGCTTGCAATTCCTTCGTTGGCTCAAGTGCTGTCCATTGCATGGAGAACAACGCACTTGCCGGCTCTTCATCAAATACTAAATCAGAAATAATCGGTCCGTGCTTTGTCACGATAACTTCAAAGTCAACCGTTTCACCATCCTTCACATGAATTGGCTCGTCACGCACTTCAGCTTTGTAATACTTACCATCATATAAAAACTCATGTGGATTATTCGGATTCGGCTTTTCAATATATAAATCTTGTACTTGTGGGTTGACATTTGTTACACCCCAAGCAACTTGTTCATTATGTCCTAAAATAATACCTGGAATTCCAGCAAATATAACACCGCTAACATTTTGCTCCGGTGATTTTAAATGCATTTGATACCAAATAGAAGGTGTGTCGAGTCCTAAATGCGGATCATCTGCTAATAACGGTGCACCTGTTTCTGATTTATCAGCTGATACAACCCAGTTATTACTGCCATTAAATTCATTGGGAATAGCATCGACATAGAAGGCATCTGCGACTTGTACTTCATTTTCTAAATTTGCCTCAATAATAGAGCGAGCCTCCTCTGGATAATCAACAACTAGCTCATCCACTTGCTGTTCCGAAAGGTTACTTAACGCCCAATGACGGAACGCTAATAAATTCCAGTTACCACCTAAGTCATATGCCATGAACTTGCCAATCGTTAATGAATCAATCGGTGTCCAAGGCTCTGGTTCATAGCCTAACAATTTAAACTCATACGATAAACGCTCTTCTTCTATATAAGCGTTTACACCTTCAGCGAACCATTCAAGCACTTGTTTTGATTGTTCATCATAGCCGTCCCATGATTTTTCAGCTGCATCTCGAAGGCTAAATGTGCGGAAAAATTTATCATTTTCAATAGCTGCCTCACCGATTATTTCTGCCAATCTACCACTTGCTTGTCTGCGTGCTAAATCCATTTGGAACAATCGATCTTGAGCCTGTACATAGCCTTGTGCACGGTAAAGGTCAGCATCTGACTTTGCCTCAATATGAGGTACGCCCATTTCATCTCGAATAACTGTCACATTTTCATCGAGTACAGAAACCGTTAGCTCTCCTTCAATAATCGGCTTTGAACTGCCAATGTAAAAATTAAATGCAATCAGTACTACAGCCGTCAGCCCAACAATAATTCCGACTGTCCATGAAACAATGCGCAAAAATTTAGCTTTCAACTCCATCACCTCTTTGCATCATATTTCTACAAAAAGGAAAGAATACCTCTATTTAAAGAGGCATTCTTGTTAAAGAATTGCATTTTCCATTTGCACTTTAATTGGAAACAATCGCTCCCAAAATAAAAAAAGGACTCCTTAAGTCCTTTGATTTTATTCAACTCGTGTTTTTCTTAATACGTCAGCTGATTTAGAGAATAATGCTTTTTCTTCTTCGTTTAATTTTAACTCGATGACTTCTTTAACTCCGTCACGCGTAACAACTGCTGGAACACTCATATAAATATCTTCTTGACCATATTCACCGTTAAGTAAGCATGACACTGGAAGTATAGAATGCTCGTTATCTAAAATTGCTTTTGTGATACGTGCTAGGCACATGCCAATCCCAAAGTTCGTAACACCTTTACGGCTAATAATTTCATAAGCGGCGTTACGAGCCTCATTGAATATTCTATCTAAATTTTCCTTATCACTCGGATTATTTCTTCGTACTAACACATTTTCTAATTCTTCAGCACCGATTGATGCTTGACTGAATACTGGTAGTTCACTATCGCCATGCTCTCCAACAATAACAGCATGAACATTGCGTGGATCCACTTCAAAATACTCGCCTAGCAACACTCTAAAACGTGCTGAATCAAGCGTTGTGCCTGAACCAATAACTCTATTAGCTGGAAGTCCACTTTCTTTGTATGCAACATAACTTAACACGTCTACTGGATTACTTGCAACCACAATAATGCCGTCAAATCCACTTGCCTTAATACTCTGAATAATAGACTGCATAATTTTTGTATTACGTTCAACTAGTTGAAGTCTTGTTTCCCCTGGTTTTTGATTGGCTCCGGCTGTAATGACTACAATTCGAGCGTCCTTGCAATCATCATATGTTCCTGCGCTTACTTTCATGTTAGTGCTTGCAAAAGCCATACCATGAATTAAGTCCATCGCTTCACCTTCTGCTTTTTCAGCGTTAGCATCAACTAATACTAATTCTGTTACAAACCCTTGATTCACTAAACTATAAGCGTATGCCGTACCTACCGCACCCGTACCGACTAAAACAACTTTTCTCATTGATACACTCCTTAATAAATAATCAGATTCATTATTCCCACAAATACAAGGAATATAAAACTTATTTTAATTGTGTATTTAAAATCTCATTTTCACGTCCTATCAAGCCAACTCTAAATTAAAGCTCGCTCCAAAAGGTATAGTTGTGCTTACAACTGGAGGAACTTTATTAATGAGTTCATTAACAGTTGGAATTAGGAACTTAATAATAAAGCTTTCAAATATTATTAAATGGATCATAAACTTAGTTCCACACATGAACATCTCACTTTTATAATAAATATTATTTGCAGAAAGAAGTTGGCTATACACACATAAAAAATAAAAGAGACGGAAAATCATTGCTGAAATTCTATCATTATATGTAACTACTCAATATCCTCGTCATACCTTCAGCGAGGTTCCTTAATTTCGGTTGTCATGCATCGCTCACATCATTTAAGAACTAATGAAAACCGAAATAATTCAATTAGATGACTTATTTACAGAGCGGCAACATTCACAATCGTTATCTCTTTTATCATGCAAAAGATAAAGGAGACTTAGTCACCAATGTCATATTACAAAAACACTACAAAACACTATAAAAAACTACAAAAACGATATATTTTTTATAAAAATATCAAATATTTATCGTTAGTAAGTTAGTTAACACTCAAAGAATCAGTGAACTAATGTAATCGATATTTCATACTTCCTCTTGATTTTTT
>JBJEFO010000138.1:9482-19021 GCA_051874135.1 Lysinibacillus sp. | reverse complement strand
TATCATTACAAAAAGGTATTCAAAGTGAAATCCATCACTCTGAATACCTTTTATGTATGCTTGAAAGCTCTTATTGGTTTTTTCGCTTTGTGAAACGGCCTAATAAAAATGCAGCTGTACCAACTCCTAATAGTGTATTTGTTTTTTTATTAAACACTTGCTTCGATATGAGTGTTAAATTTTGCGGTCGCTCTGCTAATCGACGCATAAAGTAGCCGTACCAATCATGCCCAAACGGTAAATACGTACAGAAATTATAGCCTTCCTTTACTAAACTTAGTTGCATATCTTTACGGAATCCATAAAGCATTTGGAACTCAAATTTATCATTTGGAATATGATGTTGCTTCACAAAGTTTTTCACGTGGTTAATGATGTTATGATCATGTGTTGCAATGGATGTAAATTTTCCATGTAGCAAATGGTATTCGATTAGCTCGATAAATTTTTTATCGATGTCCACTTTTGATTGATAAGCTACATCTGCTCTTTCTTTATATGCACCTTTCACAATACGTAAGCGAAAATCTTTATAGCGTTCAATATTTTGCTGTGATTCAAAGAAATATGCTTGAATAACTGTCCCAATATTATCATATTGCTTATTCAAGTCATCTAATAACTGAAACGATGCATGCAGGCGATCATAATTTTCCATATCAAAATTAACAAAAATACCGTATGAATGAGCTAATGATACTATTTCCTTTAGATTTTCATAGCAAAATTGATAATCAATATCTAAGCCTAACTGAGAAGGTTTTAGTGAAATATGAGCATCTACTTGCTCTTTGTAAATACGTTCAATGACAGCTAAAATTTGCACCTTAGCTTTAAGTGCCTCTGACTTCTCAAAAACAAACTCGCCTAAGTTGTCTACAGTGCAAGAAATACCGTATTGATTTAACTCTTTAATACTTGCTATTACTTCATCAATATTTGTACCTGCAACTACAGATTGCGCCCCAAGCTTTAACCCATATTTTTTTGCTGCTGAATTTAGTATTTGATTCTCAGAAAGGGCAATAAAAAAATCTTTTAGTACCATAAAACTCATCCTCCCCATGTATAAAATTTATTTGTTACTTTGAAGTGAGTATAAAATAAATATCCGAAAAAAGAAACGAAAAATTTTATAATTTCTGAATTTTATAGCTAAAAACCTATTAATATAAACGATTTTTAAAAGGATATTTTTTACCACTATATATTTTTACAAACCCACTCATTTTTTTAAAATGAATTATTATACATTAATGCGCAATCAATTTGGATATAAAAAAAAGATGTATGTACGCAATAATATATTGCATAAAGGGAAATTCATTATTTAGAAAGCGGCTCTAAAACATATTTTTAAACACCCTTTACCTAGGGATCTTGATTTGAACGTTACAATCGTAAGGTAATTTAACAAAAGTAGACGAGGCTTTCCAATAAAAAATTACTTATCGGAAAGCCTCGTCAATCATTATTTTCGTTTAAGTCGATATTGTAACCCTTGACGATGAATCCCTAACGCCTTAGCCGTTTTAGATATATTACCGTCATTTAGTTTTAGTGCATATGCAATGTAGCTATCTTCCACTGCGCGTAAATACTCATCTAACGGTCTCAATTCTTGCTGACCATTAAAATTAAATAAATCATGTGAGTCTTTGGATAGTTTCATTTGTTTCAATTTCCACTTGAAATAAGCCGGTAGCATAGACATATCTACATATTCCTCTGTAGTTAAAATTGAGCTAATATCATCTAATAACACTTCCAATTCCTTCAAATTCCCAGGCCAATCATATGCTAAAAAAACTTCTTGTACTTTTTTTGATAAACCCTTCACATGTATACCGTAATTGACTCGACGGCGAGAAAAGTAATCGTCGACAAATGGCATAATATCCTCATGACGCTCCCTTAATGGAGGTACTTGGATAGTAAGATTTGAAAACAAATAATATAAATTTTTAGAAAGTCTCCCTTGTTGAATCAAATCAATGGGATCCTTACCAATACTAGCAATAAATACATGGTTCTGTTCTTTATGTGCGTTAAGTAAATCTACAATGCGTTCTTGAGCTGACATCGATAAATACTCAATTCGTTCAGCAAAAAAAGTATAATTCTTCGATTCCTGAATATATTTCTCAATTTGCTGGAGTAGTGTCTCCTCATTCCGACGACAAATAAGCGTAATAAATCTTTCATTTTTATCAACAAGTTCATGATGAATACCTTCTGCAATCATATCTTTTCCTGTACCAGATTCACCTATTAACATAACAGGGATGCGTCCAATGGCAGCGATCTTGGCTTGTTGGATAACTTGTTGCATCGATTTTGAAACAGCTGTAATAATATCAAACGTTAATGGGGCACCATAGCGACTAAGTGGGCGGTCCATTAAAAACTCTTGCTGCGAGATATCACGTGCTAATTGAATAGCAATTTTTGAGTTATCGTCCTGTACAATTGGGTAGTAATCACTAATTATCGTGACTTCTTCACCCTTTTTATTCCAAAACGTTTGTTTAATATGGTAAATAGGCTCACCCGTAAGTAAAACTTTGTGTAATAAGTTTTGCTCTAATTTGTAATCAAGTGACTCTGATATAAATCGATGTGCAACATCCTGAATAGATTCCCCAGTTAACTGCCTCATTTTTTTATTGTATATAATAACCTGCCCGCTATCATTTATTGCACATAGACCAGTTTCAATTTGTTCTGCTATAAATTCGTATATTCCGATAATATTGGTAGGTTGCATGAAATATTCCACTCCTTCTCTCATAAATAGTTTAACACGCATTTTTAATTTTCTAATTTTTTGAATTAATTAAAAAATATGTTGATAAAAGCAAAATATTGATGCACAATTAAGTTAATCAAATAAATAAAAGTGCAATTTAATATTGCACTTTTAAAAAGGGGGATATAGTAAATGATTAAATATCAACATGAGCCGTTTACAGATTTCAGTGCAAAAGAAAATCAGCAAGCGTACAAGGACGCTCTATCTAAAGTTGAGACTCAACTAGGTGAAGATTACCCTTTAATTATTGGTGGGGAACGTATTACAACAGAAGAAAAAATTAGCTCATATAATCCTGCTAATAAATCTCAACTAATTGGGCGTGTATCAAAAGCAAATCAAGAATTAGCTGAAAGAGCTATGCAAACAGCAAATGAAACATTTAAAACATGGAAAAAAGTAAAACCTGAAGTTCGTGCTAATATATTATTTAAAGCAGCTGCCATTATTCGTCGACGTAAGCATGAATTTTCTGCATTACTTACAAAAGAAGCAGGAAAGCCATGGAACGAGGCAGATGTAGAAACAGCAGAGGCTATCGACTTTTTAGAGTACTACGGTCGCCAAATGCTAAAATTAAAGGATGGGCAACATGTAGAAAGTCGCCCTGGTGAGTATAACCAATACCACTATATTCCGCTTGGTATTGGTATCGTTATTTCACCTTGGAACTTCCCTTTTGCCATTATGGCAGGGACAACGGTAGCTGCAGTTGTGACAGGTAATACTGTTTTATTAAAACCCGCATCCACTACGCCAGTTATTGCTTATAAATTTATCGAGGTGTTAGAAGAGGCAGGACTTCCTCCGGGTGTTGTTAACTTTGTACCAGGAAATGGAGCAGAAGTTGGAGATTATTTAGTAGATCATCCTTTGACACGTTTCATAAGTTTTACTGGATCAAGAGATGTGGGATTACGCATTAATCAACGTGCTTCTGTACTAAATGATGGGCAAATTTGGATTAAACGAATTATCGCAGAAATGGGCGGAAAAGATACAATTGTCGTTGATAAAGAGGCAGATTTAGAATTGGCAGCCCAATCAATTGTAAAGTCTGCATTTGGTTTCTCAGGTCAAAAATGTTCTGCATGTTCTCGAGTTGTCATTGTAAAAGATGTATATGATGAAGTAGTAGAACGTGTAACAGAGCTAACAAAGCAATTAACAATTGGCGATCCAATAGATTACTCTAATTACATGGCATCGGTAATTGATCAAAATGCCTATAAGAAAATTACAGAGTACATTGAAATAGGAAAAAGCGAAGGTCGACTAGTAGCAGGTGGAACGGCAGATGATACTGTAGGTTATTTCGTTGATCCAACAATTTTTGTAGATGTAAGTCCAGACGCTCGTATTATGAGAGAAGAAATTTTTGGGCCGGTTGTAGCGATTACAAAAGCTAATACTTTTGAAGAAGCAATTTCGATTGCAAATGATACAGAGTATGGATTAACAGGAGCAGTCATTACAAATAATCGACTTAATCTTGAATATGCACGTGAAGAGTTTCATGTAGGGAACCTATACTTCAATCGCGGATGTACAGGTGCCATTGTAGGATATCAACCATTTGGTGGCTTCAATATGTCTGGGACAGATTCTAAAGCAGGCGGTCCAGATTACTTACAGCTTCACTTACAAGCTAAAACAACTTCTGAAATGCTATAATTACCGTGATGTTTATCATTTGAATACCTGTAAATAAAAATACTCCCTACCAAGCAAACAGATTATATTTTTCATCTGTTTGCCTAATAGGGAGGATATCCAAATCATGCAGAGGTGCTTTTATGCGTTATATATCAAATGTGAAGTAGTTATTGTCTATTCACTCTCACATCGTTTTTTCTTTATTTTCGTAAATGGCTCGTTTGCTCTAGCATATAGCCAATACGTTCAATAATACCTTCCACTTGTTCAGGATTTTCCATTAAATCGTAATCATTAATATCTAATCGCAATACAGGACAAGCATTGAAATTATTGATCCACTCTTCATAGCGATTATGCATCTCATACCAATAATCATTTGGCGTTTGTTGCTCCATTTCGCGTCCACGTTCTTGGATACGACCAATAATGTCATCAATCGGGCCTTCTAAATAAACAAGTAAATCCGGATGTGGGAAGTATGGTGTCATAACCATTGCATCAAATAGATTTTTATATGTCTCATAATCCGTCGGGCTCATCGTTCCTTTATCGTAGTGCATCTTCGCAAAAATGCCTGTATCTTCATAAATGGAACGGTCTTGAATAAAGCCACCACCGTATTCAAAAATACGTTTTTGCTCCTTAAAGCGTTCTGCTAAAAAATACATTTGCAGATGGAAACTCCATTTTTCAAAGTCATCATAAAATTTATCTAAATATGGGTTTGTATCTACTTTTTCAAAAGAAGTACGGAAATTTAATCCTTCCGCAAGTGCTTTCGTCATCGTTGATTTCCCTACTCCTACCGTACCAGCAATTGTAATTACTGCATTTGCTGGAATGCCGTACTTTTCACGTAAATTCATTACTTTTGTAAACTCCTCTTTGATAGCTTTTCCTCAACTAACTGTAAAATATAGTTTAAGTCGTCCTCTCGCTCTACAAAATCAAGCTCGTCCCCGTTCAACCGAATAACAGGGATTTCAGGATGCATTTTTTCAAAATGACCGATAAACTCATGATAATCAGCCGCAAGTTGCTCCATATATTCACGCGAAATCATCTTTTCAAACTCACGGCCGCGCTTGGCAATACGCCCCATTAATGTATCAATACTCGCATGCAAGTAAATGACCATGTTTGGTACAGGCATATCTGCCGTTAAAATGTTATAAATTGCTTCATATTTATCATACTCTGAAGCCTTTAATGTACGCTTGGCAAAAATTAGATTTTTGAAAATATGATAATCTGCCACAACGGGTGACTGATTCGTTAAAATATGATTATTTATATCCGATAGCTGTTTATATCGATTACAAAGGAAAAACATTTCCGTTTGAAAGCTCCACTCATCAATATTTTCATAGAATTTCCCTAGAAACGGATTTTCATCAACGATTTCCTTTAATAAATGATAATTATAGTATTGAGCAATCGCCTTCGACAAAGACGTTTTCCCAACACCAATCGGACCTTCTACTGTAATAAACGGAATCGACACTAGAAGCTCCCCCTTTTATCTTTAATCAATGCTTTTCATTGTAACATAGTTGCTAATTCCTCACCAAAACAAACTATTCCATTTTTTCATAAACGAAATATTCTAAATATATAGAGTTATAAAAGCAAAACTTACAGTAAAAAGTAGTGCGAACTGCTATCTTTTTATAGACTTCATTAAAATTTCTACTAAAATCAATCGAATTGATTATAGACTTCCTCTTGTTGCTGCTCTAATTGGCGTAACTGTATTTCTAGCTGCTCCTCTAACTTTTCATGCTCCTGCTCAAATCGATTCTCTATTTCTTCTTCTTTTTGTAAAAACTCATCATAAAGACGATCTTGTTCTTCTTCCTCTTCTTGTTCAGCTAATTCAATTGCTTCTTCTAGCTGTTCTTCAAACTTTTCATAGCTAGCTTCTGCCGTTTCTTCTAATGCCTCAAGTTCTTCTTCAAACGCCTGTTCAAAATCATCGAGCTTTTCCTCTAACGTATCTTGCAATTCCTCAATATCTTCTTCAAACTCTTCATTGATCTTTTCAAGTTGTTCTATAAAATGCTCACGTAATTGAATGAGCTCTTTATAGTTTTCAAGAGACGTCTTTTGTGCCGATTCAAATTGTGCAAATAATGTCCGCTCTTTTTCAAGCTTCTCTTGCAAATACGTCTCTTTTCTCATATTAATCGTATTAACCCATTGTTGCTTTTGCTCTTCTTGCTTTTGTAATAAAGTTTCTTTTTTATTTTTAAATAATAATTGAATTTGTCCCTTTGCTTTTTCACTATTATTTTTTAATGATTCTTTTTTATGAATTGTTTGTTGCTTTAGCTCTATTAGTTGTGATTCGTATCTCGCTTTTAATGCTGCCAACACATTTTGTTTATTAGATTGTAAAATTGTTTGTTTTTCTTCGTAAGCAATTTCCAATGATAATCGTTCACGTCGGAAATAAGCATCGGCTATTGCTAATGTTTCAAATTGTGGATGCATATTCATATCCCCCTTTCTTTCATCTTACCATGAGTTACTATTGGAACAAGTACATAAGCAGTGCTACACTTGCTTGTAAGGAGCGATGATGATGGATGTATTTGAACAAGATCGCCAGTTTATGCAGCTGGCATTAAAAGAAGCTGAAAAAGCAGGAGCACTCGGTGAAGTTCCGATTGGAGCAGTTATCGTTTATCGCGGTGAGGTCATTGCAGCTGCTTCTAATTTACGCGAAACAACACAAAATGCAGTAACTCACGCTGAGCTAATGGCTATCCAACAAGCATGCGAAAAAATCGGTAGCTGGCGCTTAGAAGAGACAACACTTTATGTAACGCTCGAACCTTGTCCAATGTGTGCAGGAGCTATTTTGCAATCCCGCATTCCGCGCGTTGTATACGGTGCACGGGATGTAAAGGCCGGCTGTGTAGATTCCTTGTATCGATTATTAAATGACCCACGCTTTAATCATGAATGTGACGTAACAGAAGGCGTTTTAGCTGAACAGTGCGGGCAAATTTTAAGCGACTTTTTCCGTGCATTACGAGAACGAAAAAAAGCCGAGAAACTAGCAAGAAAAGCAGCTGAATCGGCTAATGAATAAAATATATTGATATAGCGACTTCTCTCGGTAGAAGTCGCTATGTTGTTTTATTGATATATCTTATTTGTTATTTTTACAGATGTCACTACTTAGTAAATTAATCTATCTCTTACCCAAATGATGCAAAAATCCCCCCTAATTATGCCGATGGATACATCATCATAATTAGGGGGGGGAAAATTTAGAAGTTCATCGTCTCCAGTTAATTTCATATCCGGTGGATGATAAACTTCTAATTGTTCATTTTCGCTATTTTGTTTTTATATTAATGTTATAGCCCTTGAAACTTTTCTGGCGTGTGACCGTTAAAATTAGATGCCGGCACAATTGTTCCGTCTTTTACTAAGTTATAAGCTTCATTCATTTTACTAAGTGTATCTTCTGATAGTTGATGACGTCCTTCTTCTTTTACGAAGCCAGTAGATTCTGTATCTGCATGAAGGACTATATTTCCACCTTTAAAGCTTCCGTCAACAATAGCATTTAATGTCTTCTCTACATTCATGCCCATGAATTTTCTAGCGGATGTTAATACGATATTTCCAGAACCATTTGTTCCATCATCATATTGGTCAACATCTGCACCAATTACTTTTATGTCACCTTTAGCTTCCTTTACTGCTGTGAATACACCATTACCAGTTGCACCTGCTGCAACGAAAATTTGGTCTACTCCTTTTTTAATTAACGCATTTCCAATTACTTTACCAGTTGCTTCATCTCCAAAATCCCCTGCATAGTTACCTCCAACGTTCATACCCGTTACATCAGTCCCTGCATAGCCTGATAATTCAACCACTTCGACATTTTTGCCATAAACTTTATTGACATAATTTACGCCTGATTCAAATCCAAATTGATAATTTACATTTGAAGGAAAAGCAATCCCGTTTACAACTGCTACTTTATTTGATTTTGTTTCTAATGCTGCAGCCATTCCTGCAAAAAATCCGCCTTCTTGTTCAGCAAAATTCATCGCATATATATTATCGAATGAGTCTTGGTCACCTATAGCTGTAGGCTCAGAGTCAATTAGAATAAATGTTTTATCAGGATTTTCTAAAGCAATGCTCGAAACCCCAGCAAATTGGAATCCAGGCGTTACGATAACATCATAATCTGCCACAATGTCAGCAACTGCTTGTACAGCTGCAGCTGGGTCACCGCTTTCTTCTTTAATCGCCGTTACTGTTGCTGTTGGGTTATTTTCTATAAAATTTAAAATTCCATTATAGTTATCTTCGTTAAAGTTACCATCATCAACACCTGATAGACTTGTTACGATAGCAATTTTAAGTCCTTCTTCATCTGCTCCAGACTGTGATTCATTTTCGCTATTTCCACATGCCGCCATAACAACAGCCATTAACGCAACAATTAATAATAATGCTATTTTTCTTGTACTTTTTTTCATTACAATGGTCCTCCTCTATTTATCACGTTGCTTCGTTAAAAATTAAAAAGCACCGAGTTGCACCGGTGCTTGACTTCAAAAGGAGAATAAAGTAAAAAATCATGAATTTATCTCCGCATTTATATATGTAGTCAAGCAATTTACGGTAGTTCAGTAGAAACTTTCGGGCATATCCTCTATTGTTATACGAGAATAACAGTTAATTTTCACAACGCCATATTAACACCGGAAATACCAACCGTCAATAAAAACACGTACATTTTATCAATGAAACATATTAATGTTCGTTAATTGGTCAATAATAAGTGGTTTTTTGATTGTTTTTTTATAATATATGGTCTAATCACGTATTAAAATTAAAAACCCTTTCTTCTGAAACATTCATTTACATTACAAAAAACAACAATATTTAAGCTCACTATATTGTGAATTAAATATTTTAAAAACGTCTTTCGCACAAAGACTTGATATGCAAACCTGATCAACAAAAAAACACTCCCTAATAGGAAGTGGTTATACAGCTCATAATTGTTTTTCTAACACAATTTTATGTCTTC
>JBJEFO010000138.1:5523-9382 GCA_051874135.1 Lysinibacillus sp. | reverse complement strand
ATAGGAAGTGGTTATACAGCTCATAATTGTTTTTCTAACACAATTTTATGTCTTCCTTTTGCATCAACAAATGTTTCCATAATATCGAAGCCATGCTTGATATTCGTAATAATCATTGCCTTTCGTGCGTTGTTACTATAAGTACGTATCCGCTCATAACCGCGATTCTTACATTCATCATGTTGAGCTTTCATGAGCTGTGAAGCAATACCTCGTTTTTGATACGCTGGATGTACGCCGCCTAACCAGCTATAAAAAATACCTTCTTCTATTTCGTAACCAAACTTAAATCCCGTCACAACACTATCTTCCATACTAACAAATGCAAGAAATCCTTTTTTATTTTCCAGCTTACTTTCCTTTAATCGGTCCCCCTCAAACACTAACTGATGAACAATTTGAACCCCATCTAAAATATCTCTCGGTAACACCTCAAATTTTAAAATATCCATATTCTCCCCCGTAAATTGATATCTTTTTTACAAAAAAGGGCCTCACTTTTACGTGAGAACCCTCAAAATATTATTTAGCTGGTGGTGCAATGACTTTTTTACCGCCCATGTACGGCACTAATACGTCCGGTACTTTTACTGACCCATCAGCTTGTTGGTAATTTTCTAAAATAGCAGCTACTGTACGACCAACTGCTAAACCTGAACCGTTTAATGTGTGTACGAATTCCGGTTTTGCCCCTTGTTCACGACGGAAGCGAATATTGGCACGACGCGCTTGGAAATCCTCAAAGTTAGAAATAGAAGAGATTTCACGGTACATATCTTGCGTTGGGAACCAAACTTCAAGATCATACTTTTTCGCAGCTGTGAAGCCAAGATCAGACGTATTCATTAATAACTTGCGGTACGGCAAGTTTAATAATTGAAGTACTTTTTCTGCATGACCTGTTAACAGCTCTAATTGCTCATAAGATTCTTCTGGTTTTACGAAACGCACTAACTCTACTTTATTGAATTGGTGCTGACGGATTAAACCACGTGTATCACGTCCTGCTGAACCGGCTTCAGAACGGAAGCAAGCGCTATATGCCGCAAAGCCTTTTGGTAGCATTTCACCGTCTAAAATTTCATCGCGGTAGAAGTTTGTTACTGGTACTTCCGCAGTTGGTGCCATGAAGTAATCAAGACCTTCTAATTTAAATACATCTTCTTCAAACTTCGGTAATTGTCCTGTACCTGTTAAAGAATCACGGTTAATAATGACTGGTGGTAACATTTCTTCATAGCCATGCTCATCAGAATGTAAGTCCATCATGAAGCTCATTAATGCGCGCTCAAGACGTGCACCTAGACCGCGGTAGAACAAGAAACGGCTTCCTGTTACTTTCCCAGCACGCTCGAAGTCTACAATTTCATTGTCTGTTGCAACATCCCAGTGTGGCTTTGGTTCGAAATCAAATGTTGGTTTCTCGCCCCATGTGTATACTTCTACGTTGTCATCTTCCGTTTCGCCAACTGGCACAGATTCGTGCGGAATGTTTGGTAGGCGCATCATCATATAGTCGAATTTTTCTTCTACTTCGCGCAGTTCAACGTCTAAAACTTTGATTTCATCGCCTAATTCACGTGTACGTGTAATCGCTTCTGTCGCGTCTTCCTTATTACGCTTCATTACAGCAATTTGCTCTGATGCTTTATTACGTTCTGCTTTTAATACTTCTGTTTTTGCGATTAACTCGCGTCGTTTTGCATCTAATACTTCAAACTCATCAAAGTTCCCTAAATCTTCATTTCGTGTAAGAAGTACTTTTTTCACTTCTTCAAAATTATCACGGACACGTTTAATGTCTAACATATTTTCTACCTCCAAATGTAATTTGATGATGGATATACTTTCACAAATTAGTGCAATAAAATACAAAAAAGCCCCCATCCCTAACAAGGGACGAGAGCTACCCGCGTTGCCACCCTAATTGAACAGACTTTTTGCGTCTGCTCCACTTATCTAATAACGGCTTTTCAACCGACCATAGCCTACTACTAACGTTCAGCTAGGTAACTCCAGGACGGATTCACAAGTGCCTTTATCAGCTTCCACCACCCGCTGACTCTCTAAAAAAAACGTGCTTGCTACTATTTCCTATCATCGCATTACGTATTTTAAAAGTTAACCCTAATTTACTATACGTAGTCGCATTTTGCAAGTTCTATCATGACCATTTTGTTATACTAATTTTAACAAATACATGAACGAATCAAGGAGAACAAAAAATGGAACTTTTGTTTTTGACACTCGATAAAGAGGATGATAAATCGCTTTATGAACAGCTGTATTTAAATTTAAAACAAGCGATTATCCAAAAAGATATTGCATTCGGTACAAAGTTACCTTCAAAGCGTGCGCTTGGTGACTTTTTAAATATAAGCCAGACAACGATTGAGCTTGCCTACGGACAACTACTTGCGGAAGGATATATTATGTCAAAGCCGCGCGTTGGTTATTTCGTCGAAGCAATTGATGAGTTACCTTACGTAGAAAAAGTAACACCACAGACAACTACCGAAGTGGAGCAGCCTCTTTCTTTTCGATATGATTTTTCTCCAGGGAAAATTGATGAAGACGGCTTTCCATTTCGATTATGGCGAAAATATGCTAAAGACATTTATGATGAATCGTCCAAGGATCTGTTGCAGCCTGGTCATCCGCAGGGCGAGCAAGTACTGCGTGTAGAAATTGCCCGTTACTTATATGAATCTCGCGGTATTCAGTGCATCCCTGAGCAAATTGTTATTGGCTCAGGGACTGAACAACTATTGCCGATGATTTTACGTTTATTTGACGAGGATGCTAAATTTGCGCTTGAAAACCCTGGCTATTCAGCAATTCCGCAAGCTCACTTGCAAAATCGGGCTATCCCGATCTCTGTAGATGACGATGGACTCATTATTGATGAGCTTGAAAAAAGCGAAGCGGATCTTGTGTATATTACACCATCCCATCAATTCCCGACAGGTGCTGTATTATCCGCAACCCGCCGTACACAATTGCTAAAATGGGCCGCTCAAAAATCATCTCGCTATATTATTGAAGATGACTATGATAGTGAGTTTCGCTATATTGGAAAACCTATCCCTGCACTACAAGGGCTTGATAAAGGGGATCGTGTCATTTACATGAGTACTTTTTCTAAATCGATTATGCCTTCATTGCGGGTAGCGTATTTAGTACTTCCGCTTTCGTTATTACCGAAATATAAAGAAGTTTTTAGCTATTACTCAGCGACTGTCCCACGCTTTGATCAGCATATATTAGCTAATTTTATGAGGGAGGGGCATTTCTCAAAGCACTTAAATCGCATGCGTAAAATTTATCGTAAAAAACATGATAAATTAATCTCTGTATTTTCCAAATGCTATCCAAATGTAAAAATAAGTGGTGATAGTGCCGGCATGCATGTATTGTTATCGGTCCCACACAGTCTTTCAGAAAAAGAATTACAAGCGAAAGCTTTGTCGGAGGGGCTTCATATTCAACCGATTACACGCTACATGCTGACGCCGCTTTTATATGCGCATCCTACCTTCATTTTAGGATTTGGTGGTATTCCATTAGAAAGTATTGAAAACGCCGCTCATGCGCTTATGAAGGCTTTTTACGCTGATAATTGTACTTGATACTGTTTAAACCAATAATGCAGCTGCGCAAAATAGGCAAGTAACTGCGGTCCAGCCATCAACTGACCAAACCAAGGCTTTTGAAACGATGCGCCACCGGTTACGAGTAATTGTTGTAGCTGCTCTTTATCAAATAACTCATATAAAATACTCGAAGAATCTGCCAAGCATTCTATCATCAATGTTTGCACCGCTTTTGTATATGCTGGATGATATGTTTTCGGATATGG
>JBJEFO010000138.1:0-5423 GCA_051874135.1 Lysinibacillus sp. | reverse complement strand
TCATCAATGTTTGCACCGCTTTTGTATATGCTGGATGATATGTTTTCGGATATGGGTTTTTCTTGCGCCATACAATTTCCTTCGGTAATAATCCCTCTGCTGCCTTTCGTAAAATGCCTTTTTCTTGCCCACCAACCGTTTTTAATGCCCATGGAATATTCCATACATATTCAACTAACTCATGATCTGCAAACGGCACTCGCACTTCTAAACTAGCACCCATACTCATACGATCTTTTCGTTCTAGCAATGTTTGCATAAAGAACATATTATTTAAATAAAATAACTGTCTTCTTTCCTTCTCCTCTTTGCTTTCTCCATGTACTATTGGTACTTCTGCAAGTGCATCCACATACGTATTTTCTAAAAAGCTCTCTAACTGTAATTTTTCACGCCAAGAATCGTTTAATAATGCCTCACGTTCCTTAATTGAACGAATCCAAGGGAAATGGCTAGTAGGGTCAAAAAACCACGGATAACCACCAAATAATTCATCTGCACACTCCCCAGATAAAGCAACCGTAAAATCCTTTTTAATTTCATGACAAAATAGCAATAATGAACTATCAATATCAGCCATACTCGGATAATCTTTTAATTGCATTGATTTATAAAGTGCCTCTACTAAGGAGTTTTGAGACAAAATGATTTCATGATGCTCTGTTTTAAACTGGTCACGCATTAACCCAATCCAGTATGCATCTCGTGATACTTGAAAATCATTTTTCTTAAAAAATAATTCACTTTCTTCAAAGTCAACGGAATATGTGTGTAATGTTTTTCCGCTAGAACGATATACATTTGCCGCTATTGCTGTAATATAACTTGAATCCAATCCCCCTGATAAAAATGTACAAAGAGGTACATCACTAACAAGTTGCCGTTCAATTGCATCTTTTAATAATAGACGGACTTTCTCAATCGTCTGTTGTTCGTCATCGGTATGCGCTTGATCTTGAACATCCCAGTAGTGTACAGCCCTTTTGTCGTTAGGTGTTATTTTCAAATAATGTGCGGGCTTTAATTCTACAATATCCTTGTAAACTGTTTTCCCTAGAACACGTGACGGGCCGATACTTAATAAGCCAGCTAGCCCTTGTCTATCAACTATAGGTTTTATCGCAGGATGGGCAAGAAGAGCTTTTATTTCTGATGCGAAGAAAATTTCTCCATCTCTTTCTGTATAAAATAATGGTTTTACACCCATCCGGTCACGACATAAAAATAAAGACTTTTCCTCCTCACACCAAATACCAAATGCAAAAATACCATTCAAGTACGCTGGACATGCTTCTTGCCACTCGATATAAGCAGTTAACAACACTTCTGTGTCAGAGCTCGTTAAAAACGTATAGCCTTTATTTTGAAGCGTATTTCGGATAGCTTCTGTATTGTAAAGCTCACCATTATAAACAATCGTATACGTGCGATTTCCAATCGTTTTTTGCATTGGCTGACGCCCGCCTTCTAAATCGATTACAGCGAGTCGCTGATGGCCTAATAATGCATTTCCAAGGGCTATTACATTCATCTCATCAGGTCCTCGGTGAGCAAGTGTTTCTGTCATATCCCTAATGACAGTCATCTGATTACTTACTTCATGATGCCAATTAACCCAACCTGTAATTCCGCACATTATCTCACTCCCTTCGCACTAGCTTATGTAATAGGTAAAAAAAAACACACAATCTCCTATGAGAAATTGTGTGTTTATTATTTTACTACTATTAGAATAAACCGCCTATGAAGCCAGTTACACTACCCCAAAGGTTACCGAAGAAGCTTCCAATACCTTGGAAGAATAATGAAATGCCACCAGCACGTTCTACGCTGCCTGTTGTCACAACATCTACTGCAAGCTCCTTACCGTCGATAAAACCGTAATCAGAGCCTTCTGTGCGCTCCACAACAAGTTTCCCGACAACAGTTCCTTCCTTTACTTCCGCTTCAAGTTCTTCTACGTCTAAAATTAACTTTGTTGTATAAGCATCTTTATCGCTTGATTTCATCATAAATGATAAATCATCTTTTGTAGCGATGCCTACGCTATCTTCCTTCCCTTTCGTTACAGGGATTGATTTTTGATCTTCAACTACGTAGTTAGCTGGTACAACCTCTTGTTTTGTAAATTGACCAAAACCATAGTCAAATAACTTCGCTGTTGCATCAAAACGCGCTTTATACGAACCGACACCTTGTGAGTCAACCGCTTTCATTACAACGGCAATTAAACGTGTACCATTACGTTCAGCTGTACCTGTGAAACAATGCCCAGCAAAATCTGTTGTACCTGTTTTTAAGCCGTCTACACCCTCATATTCAAATACTAAACCTGGTAGCATGAAGTTCCAGTTTGACATCTCAATAGCGTCATCTGTTCCTTCACGGAATGTCTTTTTCGCAATTTTTGATGTTTCAAGTACTTCAGGATGATCTTTTAATAAATGGTAAGCTAATTTCGCCATTGACTTTGCAGACATAACGTTCTCATCTGCAGCGCCTGTCCCAGCTGGATGCATACCAAAAAGGTTAGCATTATTTAAACCTGTTGAGTTAACGAATTTATAACCTTCTAAACCTAGTTCTTCTGCCTTCTTGTTCATTAGTTTAATAAATTCTGTTTCTGTACCGGCAATTGTTTCTGCAATCGCAATTGTCGCTGCGTTTGCACTATAAATAACCATTGCTTCATATAATTCGCGAATTGTATACGTTCCATCTGCACGAAGCGGTACGTTACTTAATGCACGGTCTTGAGATACTTTGTAAGTATACTCCGTTACACGATACTCTTGATCCCATGATACTTTTTCTTCTTTAATAGCATCTAATAACAAGTATTCCGTCATCATTTTCGTCATACTTGCAATTCCTAACGATGTATCAGCATTTTGCTCATATAATATTTTGCCTGATTCAGCATCAATTAAAATAGCTGCGTCTACTGTTAGCCCTAAATCTGTTTCCGCACTCGCTTGTGGCATTTGTGCAAACATACTAAGCAATAAAAGCGGAATCATTAGTAAACTAACAATCTTGTTTCTTTTCTTTCTCACAAAGCTACCTCCAAATTTCTATTGTTGTCCTCGCCATTTTAACATAAACAATGTTGGGTGCGTTAAATTCCCAATAAAAAACACTCCTTTAGCTTCAAATTTTGACGCCAAAGGAGTGTAAAAGTTCCAATATATTAAGAAATTGAATAGTTTGGTGCTTCTTTTGTGATTTGTACATCATGTGGATGTGACTCACGAAGTCCTGCACCTGTCATTTTAATAAATTGTGATTTCTCACGTAAGTGCTCTAAGTTTGGAGCGCCGCAGTAACCCATACCTGCACGAATACCACCAACTAATTGATGAACTGTATCAGCAAGAGGTCCTTTGTAAGGAAGACGACCTTCGATTCCTTCTGGTACTAATTTTTTCGCATCTTCTTGGAAGTAACGGTCTTTTGAACCTTTTTCCATTGCACCTAGTGAACCCATGCCGCGATATACCTTGAAGCGACGGCCTTGGAAGATTTCTGTCTCACCAGGTGATTCAGAAGTACCTGCAAACATTGATCCTAACATTACTACGTGACCGCCTGCTGCTAAAGCTTTTACGATGTCACCAGAATATTTAATACCGCCATCTGCAATAATTGATTTGCCGTATTCACGTGCAACACTCGCTGCATCATATACAGCTGTAATTTGAGGAACACCTACACCTGCAACAACACGTGTTGTACAAATCGAACCAGGTCCAATACCTACTTTTACTACATCCGCACCAGCTTCGAATAATGCACGAGTACCTTCAGCAGTTGCAACGTTACCAGCAATAATTTCAAGCTCTGGGTAAGCTGCACGAATCTCTTTAATTGTGTTTAATACACCTTGTGAATGCCCATGTGCTGTATCAATTACGATAATATCTACTTGTGCCTCTACAAGCTTTTGAATACGCATCATCGTGTCTTTTGATACACCAACTGCAGCGCCTACTACTAAACGACCATGTGTATCTTTTGCCGCGTTCGGGAATTCGATTACTTTCTCGATATCCTTGATTGTAATAAGACCTGTTAACTTTCCATCTTCATCTACAATCGGTAATTTTTCGATTTTGTGTTGTTGTAAGATTTTTTCAGCATCTTCTAACGTTGTGCCAACTGGTGCGATAATTAAATCTTCTTTTGTCATTACGTCATCAATTTTTAATGAATAGTCGTCGATGAAGCGTAAATCACGATTTGTAATAATACCTACTAATTTTTGATCGTCCATGTTATTTACGATTGGAACACCCGAAATGCGGTATTTACCCATTAAATGTTCTGCATCGAATACTTGGTGTTCTGGTGTTAGGAAGAATGGATTCGTAATAACGCCGTTTTCTGAGCGTTTTACTTTTTCTACTTCTTCTGCTTGTTCATCAATGCTCATGTTCTTGTGGATAATACCAATACCACCTTGACGAGCCATCGCAATCGCCATTTTCGATTCAGTAACTGTATCCATCCCTGCACTTATCATTGGAATGTTTAATTTAATTTTTGGTGTTAATTGAACTGATAAATCTACATCCTTCGGTAATACTTCTGAATGTGCTGGTACTAGTAATACATCATCGAATGTTAAACCTTCTTTAGCAAATTTTGTTTCCCACATTTCGAAAAATTCCTCCTACGTAAAAGAATATTATTGTAAGGTTATCAACGCCCGTCGCAAGTGTCAAGAATCTTGGAAAAGAAAAACTATTCCGACTATTGTTGCTATATACCCAGAATTCTATATAATTTGCCATTCTACCTCTATTTAAGAATAATAGCAACTATGTTTATTTATCTTAAAGAAAATAAAGATTAAATTACAATAAGAACGTTTACAATCCATACTCTATTTTAGAGTATAGTGCTCTCCGATTAGAAAGGAAGTATTCCGTGGGAAATTGTAATTCCTCTTTTATGTTTAATTATAAATTGAATTACTGTAATATCGTCGTTTAAATAGACTTCTTGAAATAAATTGAAACTTTAATCAGTGGGGTTTTGACGCACAGGACGTGCTAAGACAGGCGTTGTCACACGGATGTGACGTTTTTAGTCGGTACTCATCCCCCACTGATTTATAAAGGAACTCAGGCTAAGAACGCCACGACGCGAGCGCAACGCCTGAGTGACCAACGTCCTGTTGGCCTAACCAATCAGCAGTTGATCTCCCACCTATTCTTCTCGATTTTCTTAAGCCTTGAGGTGGGCGTCTTGTATCTGTCGCTTCGCTTTCATTACTGCCCGTTAATGCGGGATAAAATAGACCTTATAATATGAATATGATGTGTTTAGTCAGCTAATTTAAGGGGAAATTCAGGCGAAGAACAGCACACCATTTGGTAATTACCCAGGGAAACAATGTGCTATTAATTTCATCAATCGGG
>JBJEFO010000137.1:1253-4352 GCA_051874135.1 Lysinibacillus sp. | reverse complement strand
TTGGAATAGAAGCTGTAAATTAGAAAGAGTTGTCTCAAAATTCATTTTGAGACAACTCCATCGTAGTATTTTTAATTAGCGTTCACGTAGTTCTACAATTAACTGGATTGCTGTTCGATCTTCTCCGTTAATTTGGATATCTAGAAATGCGGGTGTACAAATGAGGTCTTTACCACTAGGGGCTAAAAATCCTCTTGCGATTGCAATTGCTTTTACTCCTTGATTTAATGCACCTGCTCCTACTGCATGAATTTTTACATTTTCTTCTGTTCGCAAAGTCGCTACGATAGCCCCAGCAACAGAATTTGGATTTGTTTTAGAAGATACTTTTAGTGTGTTCATTGTTATCTATACCCCTTGTTATATTATTTTTAATGTAGGCTCTAAGGTGCGTATGGATGTTATGTTAAATGAAATATAATGGCTTCATGTTGTTTTACATAGTGGATGCCTGCTCGTTTAATGTCTGGTAAAAAATCTTCAATATTATCGTTATAATGCATAGCATAAATTTTAGCGTGTATATCTTTTGGATAATAGGCAAGTATGTCTTCAATAAAAGCATGAGCGCCATTCATCGTAAAGCTAGTGTCTTGGAAAATGGCAATCGTTTTGTCATTTATAAAGCGTAATAGATTGGCCCCTTGTAAATTTTTCACGTCGCTCGTATAAAGTACATTGCCTAACGGACCTTGAAACGATAGTGCCGAGCTAGCCATCCCTTGTATGTGCATATTACTCGTATTGAAAATTTGTAACGTAAGTCCTTCGAAGTTGATTAAATCCTCATCATTGACGACAGTGAAATGACAAAAATCGTCTATCGAATTACCGCCATTTTCAAGCGGGAAAAATAATAATTGGCGTAACATTGGATAAATCACTTCATGAACAACAATGTTCGTTTTGATTGGAAGATGAATCCCGTTTTTGAAATGAAAATAACGCTGCAAAATTAACTCCTCTAAACCACCGACATGGTCAGAGTGCAAATGTGAAATCCAAACAGCATCGATATCTAAATAGGAGTAGCCTGCCTTTTTAATGCTTGTACGGAGTGTTGTTCCAGCATCGATAAGCAGTTTTTTAGAACCAATTTCTGCGATATAGTTGTTGTGATAAAAGCGTGAAGTAAAAGCGCCACCAACACCGAGTGGAATGAGTTTCAATATAATCAGTCCTTTACAGTTAATACGCCCATTTTACGCCAAATATGCCGTTTTATAAACAAGTCATCTAGCCCCGATTCATAAACGTACGAATCATATGCAATGGTGACCATTCTGTATTGGATAAAGCAATAATCGGATATGAATTAGGAAATAGCTCTGTTGTAATTTCATGCACATCTTTCCCTTGTTTTGCAAGGTCAAGTACTTTTGCCTCTAATTGTTCTAAATACTCAATTTTTAATTGTATCCACTTTTTGGCATCCTTTACATGACCAGCATGACAGCAGTACATATCATCAAAGTCATAAGCTTGGATTTTCTTTAGTGAATCGAGCGTGTCGAGTATATTTTCATCGATTAAAACGAGTTTCACTTTCGGTGTAATAAATAAATCACCTGTAAACATCGCCCCTAAATCCGGGTTGTAAAATGACACATGATCTTTCGTATGGCCAGGCGTTTCAACAACTTCCCACGTGTGATTACGAGATGTAAATGTGTCGCTAAAAGCTTGTGATGTAAATGGTTCAGATTGGCCCCAAACGACTTGACGATAAGTTGGAATGCGAAATGGCTTCGTTGTTAAGTGAGTTGACATTTGATGTATAAACGTAGGGATTTCACTTTGTCGCTGCAAGTATGAAACATTGCCCATATGATCCTCATGAAAATGCGTTAAATAAATCGCATCAAAGTCAGCTTGATCAAAATACGGCTTAAATTCATTCACTAAAGAGCTTGATCCCGTATCAATTAAAATACCATCTACATTAAAGCTATAAACACTCATCGGATTACCTGGTACATTTGCTGTACATTTCGCCATTAAAATGCCATTTTCATTCAAAATCTCGCTTTGTTTTTCTATTTTAAACACCAAAATCACCCCTTTGCGCGTTTAATTTAGTATAGCAACAATTATAAACAATGAACAACTATTCATTATCAAAAATATTACAAATGTTGATAGGTCACTGGAATTTATAACATTTACCACAAGGTTTTTTCGTATTAGAAAGTACGAGTTCTTTTATAACCGATTAATAAATACATTAATATACTACGTGTAACGGATTTGAAGGAGGGAATATGCTTGGGATGGACGCTTCCTGTTTTGACAACGGACCGGTTAAAATTGCGTGCGGTGACGATGGATGATGCAGAAGCAATGTTTAAATATAGTTCAAATGACAACGTTTCACGTTATGTGTTATGGGAAACACATCAAACATTAGAAGATACAAAAACGTTTATCGAAATGGCAATAGAGGCTTATGAAATGCGAGACTTTTATCATTGGGGTATCGAGTATAACGGACAATTGATCGGAACAATCGATTATGTCGGGCTTAATGAATATAGTGGTATGGGAGAAATCGGTTATGTTTTGTGTGAGGACTATTGGAATAAAGGGTTTGTAACAGAGGCGGCCAAAAGAATTATTGATTTTGGCTTTGATGAGCTAGGGCTTGTTCGGATTCAAGCACGTTGTATAGCGGAAAATATAGCATCATCACGGGTAATGGAGAAATGTGGTATGAAATTTGAAGGGACACTACGTAAAAGCTTATTAGTAAAAGGAACACACCGAGACATCAATATGTATGCCATTATAGATGATGATCGTTAGCAAGGACGGGCATATAACATAAAAGCGGCATATGTTGAAAGGTCAAGCTTTCAATACACATGCCGCTTTACATTTTACTTTCTGTCGATTCCATTTTCTTCTCCTTTAAAAATCATTGTCATCAAATTGATCGAGTGTACAATCACACTGTTCTTCAAATAAGTACGCAACATCATTCTCTAGGATGCTTTCGTGCGTATATGGATGGATGTTTTGCACGGGGTTTAAATAAGCTTCGTTATGCATACCAATCACCTCCTTATCTTATTTTACAATATTCTGAATGTTTTTGATACA
>JBJEFO010000137.1:0-1153 GCA_051874135.1 Lysinibacillus sp. | reverse complement strand
AGTAAAAAGCGATTCGAGGAATTTTCCTATGAATCGCTTTATTTATTATTAGTGCGGCACTTGTAACGTATTATGCTTCATTCGAACAAGCATATTTAACGATGGAAAGCAGCTACTAACAGAAAAAAATATCGTAAATGAATCATAATTTTGCAAATAGTTTTGTATATGTTAGAAATGAGGATTAAAGCGAAAAATAGAACGCTTTACTTCAAGTATCTTTTTCACTATGAAAAAATAGTTATTTTATTACAAAAAACAAAGTGATGATACTCAATAAGGTATAGTATATTGTACCGGATTTAACCAAAAATGCTTTAAAGTAGGGAAATTGTGTTATTATAATAAAAAGTTATGTTTTTTGAATATTCTAAAACGAATAGAAGGTGTTAACTTTGAAAAAAATTCTTTATATGCTATTTTTAATAATTTTATTAGTGGGATGTACTGATAATGAAATGGCAACAATTAAGCTAGAATCACCCGCACCAAAAGTTACACAACCAGCTATCGATATCGAACAACATTTATTACAACTGTCAGATGAATTAATGACTTATTTAAAGCAACAAGAGTATGAAAAATTTATAGAACATGTAGATCCGGTTGACGGCGCGTTATTTTCATTTTTTGCTGATTTCGGTAATCCACAAGGGTATGGTGGGCCCTATATAACACTTACTAGAAAACAAATGGCAAATAGTAAAACTGAATATATATGGGGTTACGATGAGAGTGGTAAAGCGTTTGAAATGACTTTCCCGCAGTACGTTAATGATTTTTTGTTAAAAAGACACGGTCATAATATTGTTTATACAACGATTTCATTTAATGACACATCATATGACAATGCAAGTATAAATAATACAATTCATGAATACTATCCAGATGCTAAATATGTTGAATACTATTCACCACCATTAGACGAAAATGGTCGATTATTTCAGGCAATTCGCTTTGTTTATGAAGAGCGGGACGGTAGGTGGTATTTAATCGGAATCGCAAGAGATGTTAATTTGAGGTAGAATTTAACTGTAATTGAAAATGCCGATATAAAAAGAGACGTGTTTAAGTGATGTTTGTAATTTGAAGGGAGTACCTATGATTTTCGTATTTGATTTAGATGGAACAATTTGTTTTAAAGGAAAGCCGT
>JBJEFO010000136.1:0-4357 GCA_051874135.1 Lysinibacillus sp. | reverse complement strand
GCATTTGCGCGGTAAACGCCGCATGAGCGTGGAGAATGAGACCCCGCAAGAAGGGCGAGGTACGAGCCATTCTGAGGAGGCTCATGCGGAACGTGCGGCTAGCGCAAATGCGAAAGAACAACCTTTTTAGTATATAAATTCCAAACAAAAAGCTTGTTGCAAAAACGCAACAAGCTTTTACGTTATGTGAATTTCTTTTGAATCCAATCATTTGCTTCAAGCCAGTTATTGACGCGAATAACGTTTGATGGGACAGCGAGCTGGTTATACGGTGTGTTAAATAAAAATACTGGAATGTTTAATTCCTCCGCAATCATCACAGCGTTATCGTGCTTATCTTCAAAAAATGCATCGACTTTATGTTTTTTGGCGACAGCAATTTTATCATGACTACCAATTAGTTCAATATGATCGTACGGAATTTGCTGTTCCTGGAACCAATTCGTTGTAATATCAAAAACATTTTCTCCGCGAGCGGAAATATAAAATAATTCGTATACATTTTGCCAAGCATTCAAAATTTGTTTTGCATGCTTGGCTGCTTCGCTAACCGCATACAAAGCAGGTTCATTTTTTTTGAACCACGCGTTAAATTGTGTGCGATCTACCGGATGAGGGAAGGCACTTAAAAAGTCATATTCCACTACATCATCGAGCGTAATATTTACGTTGTATTGTTTATTAATATGTGGAAGTAATGTTGCAGGACATGTAACCGTTCCATCAATATCAATGCCAAAGCGTGGTTTTAATTTTGTTGTCATGAAAGACACCTCTACTTATACATTAGCGTTGGCTTCTGCTTCACGTGCTTGTGCCATTTCAGCAGCAAGCTTATCGATTTCTTTTTTCAGTTCTTCTACCATAGTTTCTTCCGGTACTTTACGAACTGTTTTACCTTTCATAAATAGAAGCCCTTCACCGCGAGCACCGGCAATACCGATGTCTGCTTCACGTGCTTCACCAGGACCGTTTACCGCACAGCCAAGTACTGCTACTTTTAACGGTACATTTAATTTTGAAATATATTCTTCTACTTCATTAGCAATTGAGATTAAATCAATTTCAATACGACCGCAAGTTGGACAAGAAATAAGTGTTGCCATATTTGAAGCAAGACCAAATGATTTTAATAGCTCGCGCGCTACTTTAATTTCTTCAACTGGGTCAGCAGAAAGTGAAATACGTAATGTGTTACCGATACCTTTTGATAAAATGGCGCCAAGACCAGCTGCTGATTTAACCGTACCAGCAAATAATGTACCAGACTCTGTAATACCTAAGTGAAGCGGGTAGTCAAAAGCTTTTGCCGCTTTTTCATACGCTTCGATTGCTAAGTTTACATCAGAAGCTTTCATTGACACGATAATGTCATGGAAGTCTAGGTCTTCTAAAATTTTGATATGATGTAGTGCAGACTCAACCATACCATCAGCAGTAGGATAGCCGTATTTTTCTAAAATATGGCGTTCTAGAGATCCAGCATTAACACCGATACGAATTGGAATGTTTTTCGCTTTTGCGGCATTTACAACAGCCTCTACTTTTTCGCGGCGACCGATGTTACCTGGGTTGATGCGCACTTTATCAATACCATTTTCGATTGCTTTCAATGCTAATTTATAATCAAAATGAATATCCGCTACAAGTGGAATATTAATTTGTTTTTTAATATCAGCGATTGCGTCTGCTGCACGCTCATCTGGAACAGCAACACGTACGATTTGACAGCCTGCCTCTTCTAGTCGTAAAATTTCTGCTACTGTAGCTTCCACATCATGTGTTTTTGTTGTACACATACTTTGGATTACTACCTCATTATTGCCACCAATCGTTAAATTACCTACACGTACAGGACGTGTCTTTGTACGGTGAACGATTTCACTCATTTCATTTCTCTCCTTTTCAGGCCTGTAAATCAAAGCCATCACTGAACACTATTTTAGCAGTGTAGGAAAGTAAATGACAAGAAAGAAAGACTAATTTATTATTTTTCACAACGAATTATACGTTTTATTGGTACTAAAACCTCTTCACCAGCAACTAATGGTTGTTTTTGAAGATGTGGATTGTATTGGAAAAATAGAGTGAGTCGTTCAGAATGCGAAATAGCAGCTTCATAAGGTGTTGAAGCAAATAAGCTATAAAATGTATCATTCGGAGCAACTTTTACACGTACCGTTTCATATTCTACAACTTCAACACATGGCACTTCATAAAAATTTGTCAATGGTAATGTACCTTCTTGTAAATCAATTTTTACGACAGCGGCGATTACAAAAAAAACGGCTGTCCATATTAGACTACGCAAAAAAATCCCTCCTTGCACAACACTATATGTGCGAGTGAGAGATTCATGCTTATTTTTTTTGTAGTTTTGGATATTTTGTTAAGGCGATGATCAGTATCCCCATTGTGATAAAAACTCCTATTAATGTAACCCAGTTACTTGATAATTGGAAAATATCGAAAATAATAGACAACAGTGTTGCCCATGTAATAGCGAAAGCCGACGTACGCCATATTTGACGATATTCACCGCGACGTTGCATCCCGTTTATAACGAATAAACCAACAAGTGCATATAAACTAATCTGTGCAAAAATTAATAGAGAGTTTATGACAAATAAGAAAATAAACGCGAACGGATATAGCAGCCACTGAATATCGGCCATATAATCCGTTAAGCCATCAATATTAAATAAATCTTCGTTTACACCAGTTGTAAATTGTCCAAATGAAAAGGCTGTGACAAGTGTAATTAGTATAAAGACATATTGAATCACTTTGCCGATTGGTAGTATACGGTAAGCAGCTAATTTTTTAGGATTTATTAAACTATCAATAAATAATTGCGAATGTTTCATCTTTTTCTCCTCCACACGCAAGTTTAACATGAAAATTGGATAAGAAAAATGAATATAGATTGAAACTTTTTGAGAAGCTGTTCGTAAATAGATGTAAAAGGAGAGAGTTTAATGGATATTGTTGCTTGGATACTCATTATTGCATTTTTTGCTATCGCCTTTATTGGTTTAATTTATCCGATTATTCCGTCGGTCATTTTTATAATAGGCGGTTTTATTGTATATGGATTGTTTTATAGCTTTAGCGATTTACCTTGGTGGTTTTGGGTCATTGAAATTTTATTAGTCGTTTTATTATTTGGTGCCGATACAGTGTCAAACTTAGTCGGTGTGAAAAAGTTTGGTGGTTCGAAAGCAGGCATGTGGGGAAGTACGATTGGACTATTAATAGGTCCGTTCGTCATTCCGTTTGCAGGGATATTAATCGGCCCATTTTTAGGTGCGGTATTAGCAGAGCTTTTTGTAACGAAATCATCATGGGAGCAGTCGCTGAAAACAGGTGTTGGTTCTCTCATTGGCTTTTTAACATCGATTGTGACGAAAGGAATTGTCCAAGCTGGGATGATTCTATTATTCTTTATCGTTATTTAACATTCCATAATTTCCGTCAAAAGACTGATTTGGTATTTTGAGAGCTTTTTTAGTTGAACGTAATACGTAATTTTGATACCTTTGTTATGGAATCAAATTAATTCACATTCAAGGAGGAAGTTAAACATGGCTTACAAATTACCAGAATTAACTTATGCTTACGATGCATTAGAACCACACATTGACGCATTAACAATGGAAATTCATCACTCTAAACATCACGCTACATACGTGGCAAACGTAAACGCAGCACTAGAAGGTACTGAATTTGCTGATAAAGACATCAACGAGTTAATCGCTAACTTAGATGCTCTTCCAGCTGACAAACAAACAGCAGTACGTAACAATGGTGGCGGTCACGCGAACCACACATTATTCTGGGAAGTAATCGCTCCAGGCGGTTCTAACACTCCAGTAGGCGAAGTAGCAGCTGCTATTGACGCAAAATTCGGTTCATTTGATGCATTCAAAGAAGAGTTCACAAAAGCTGCAACAACTCGTTTCGGTTCAGGTTGGGCTTGGTTAATCATTGATGGCGATTCATTAGCAATCACATCTACTCCAAACCAAGACACTCCAGTAATGGAAGGTAAAACACCAATCCTAGGCTTAGACGTTTGGGAGCACGCTTACTACCTAAAATGTCAAAACCGTCGTCCAGAGTACATCGGTAACTTCTGGAACGTAGTAAACTGGGACGTAGTAGAGAAAAAGTTCCAAGAAGCTAAATAATCGCGAAGAATAAAATGACTTCTAAGTATATGCCAGTTTGCGACGAAAGCGAAGCGACAGGAGCACTACTGGGACGTAGTAGAAGCTAAATACCAAGCTGCGAAATAATTTATAATGTAAAAAGTCGATTAGGGCATATTCCTAATCGACTTTTTTCTATGCAGGAT
>JBJEFO010000135.1:0-4374 GCA_051874135.1 Lysinibacillus sp. | reverse complement strand
CCCAAAAAATATCCCTGCCCAAAAGTTCAATGAACGGGTATTTGTAGCCATCTATCCGCAACCTCCATCACACATTTTCTTCCTAACAATATAGTTTTTTTCAGCATCATTTATACATTTTTGCATCTATTGCTCCAAGTAGGAAACACAAAAAAGCTGATTAGATCATTCCTAAGAATCATCTAATCAGCTTTCGTTTATTAAGCTTTTGCTAATTTATCTGCTGTATATTGATACCCAACTACTTCGCCTTTCGGTGCACCACTTGCTTGCTTATCCTGCTTGTAATCAAGTAATGGGAATACAAGCTCTGCAAATTGATATGCTTCCTCTAAATGCGGGTAGCCCGATAATACGAATTTATCGACACCGACTGCTTGATATTCACGGATACGGGCTGCTACTGTTTCTGGATCTCCAACGATTGCTGTCCCACAGCCACCACGCACAAGACCTACACCAGCCCATAAATTCGGATAAATTTCTAAATTCTTACGATCACCTTTGTTTAAAACAGTCATGTTCTTTTGACCGACAGAATCATAACGACTAAACACTTCTTGTGCTTTTTGAATAGCATCCTCATCGACATATTTAATCAGTTCATTTGCTGCATGCCAAGCCTCTTCATTCGTTTCGCGTACAATGACATGAACACGCATACCAAACTCTACTTCACGGCCCTGTTTTGCGGCTTCTGCACGTACTTTCTCGATTTTTTCTTTTACTTGTTGCGGTGGCTCTCCCCACGTTAAATATACATCGGAATGCTTAGCTGACACGGCAATCCCCGCATCTGATGAACCACCAAAGTAGATTGGCGGATGTGGCTTTTGAACACCAGGGAACATGATTTCGCCACCTTCAACTTTTAAATGCTTGCCTTCATAATTCACTGTTTCACCAGCTAGAAGACCGCGCCAAATATCTAAAAACTCATCTGTTATTTCATAACGTTCATCATGGGAAACAAATACACCATCGCCTGCTAGCTCTACTGGATCGCCCCCCGCTACGACGTTAATTAATAAACGTCCATTCGAAATTTGATCTAATGTTGCTGTCATACGTGCCGCAACAGTTGGATTCATAATTCCCGGACGAACAGCAATTAAAAACTTTAATTTTTGTGTCACTGCCGCTAGTGCTGACGCTGTTACCCACGGATCGTTACACGGTTTACCCGTCGGAATTAATACCCCTTCATAACCAAGCTCATCGACTGCCTGTGCAATTTGTTTTACATACGGGAAATTTGTTTCGCGAGCACCTTTACTCGTCGCTAAATATTTACCATCACCATGTGTTGGAATAAACCAGAAAATATCCATTGAAATCGCTCCTTTTATTCGACACCATCAAAGCTAGTGCGCCATTTTAATAATTTTTTCTCCAATATACGAACGAGTGAATCGGTCAATTTACCGACTACACCGAAAATAATAATGCCAACAAACACTTTATCTGTTTGTGAAAACTGTCGTGCATCCATAATCATATAGCCAACGCCAGCGCTTGAACCCATTAACTCGGCAACAACAAGGCTAAGCCATGCAATCCCAAGCGACAGGCGAATACCGACTAAAATATGACTAAGAGCAGACGGTAAAATCAATTTTGTTAACTGCTGCCATTTGTTAAATTCCAATACTTGCGCCACCTCAAACAGCTTCGAATCGACCGAACGAATACCGTTATACGTGTTTACATATACCGGAAAAAATGAAGCAAACGCAATGAGTAAAATTTTAGATAACTCATCAAAACCAAACCACAATATAAATAGTGGTGTTACTGCTAAACTAGGAATTGTTCGCAGCATTTGCATCGTTGGATCAAGGTAGCTTTCTGAACGCTTTGAAAAACCAACGATAAAACCGAGAACTAATGCAATACCTGCACCGAGTAAAAAGCCAACGACCGCACGATAAATACTAATTTGCAAATGACCGAATAATGCGCCGCTCACAACTAACCCATAAAAGGTTTCAACAATTTGAAGTGGGCTAGGAAGAACCGTAGCAGAAACAACGCCACTTGAAGCGAAAATTTGCCATACTACAATAATTAGAAGTGGTAAAACTAATCCTTTCACCCAACTCGGAGTCCCTTTACGTGCTTTTTTCTCGCGTGCAACGGGTTGATTAATAGCCTGTGCACGTACCAAATTACTCAGCTCCTTTTAGCAATTTTTCTACAAATTGATTATCCACTACTTCTTTAACATCAATATTGTTGCTAAACACTTCTTGCTCAACAAATAAGTCCGCTGCGTTTTGTTGACTAGCAATAACTTTGTCATTAATTACTTGCATTTTATACGGTGTATTTTTTAATACCTCTTCTACAATGACTGGATCAATTTCTTTTAAATCCGCAAAAAATTGTACGGCTTCTTGTGGATTGTCAGTCATCCAGTTTGTTGCCTTCTGATATACCTCTAAATAAATATCTACTAAATCCGAATTTCGTTCCGTAAATGCTGTACGTGCAATCGTAAACATCGCCCCATAAGTCTCAACATCAATACCTTTTATTAAAGGTTTTGCGTCATTTCCAACTGTTTGATAAGAAATAAATGGCTCCCACGTTGCCCAGGCATCTACTGAACCATTTTCAAAGGCTGGTTGTGCTTCATCCGGTTGTAGCTGAATAACCTCAACCTTTGATGAATCAACGCCTTCTTTTTCAAATGCCGCATATAATAAACCAAATGCGCTACTACCTTTTGCTACTGCTACTTTTTTGCCTTCTAAATCTTTCACCGATTGAATATCACTACCATCTGGAAGTAAAATCGCGTTATTTGTTTCACCATTTGATAACAATGCAATTTGTTTAAAATCAATCCCTGCTGCTTGCCCTGAAAGAGGTGGTGTATTCCCTACTTCTGTAATATCTAACTTTCCTGCTGCAATCCCTTCAAATTGTGGTGGGCCACTTTGAAACTCTGTCCAAGAAATTTCCACATCTACTTCCGCAAATGCTTCTTCAAGCCATCCTTTTTCCTTTGCTACCCACAGTGGCGAAAGGACTTGCTGAATACCTAGATTAATTGTTTTCGTTGTAGAGGCACTGCCGCTACTTTCTGAATCTGATGAGCAAGCCGCTAAAATAAATGTGATTGCTGTCAGTAAAAATAAGAAACCTTTTTTCATATGTTATTTCCTCCTAAATGCCGTCACCATCGCTATAGTGTTGGCTGTCCGTTTTTTCAAATTCCTGTAATACTTGCTGCCTTACCTGCTGATAGGAAGGACTTGTTTTTGCACGTGGATAACTAAGTCCGACATGTACTAGCTTTTGCAGCTGTCCTGGATTTGCTCGTAAAATCGCAATATCCGTACCAAGATAAATCGCCTCATCAATATCGTGGGTTACGAGTAGCATCGTAATATGCTTGCGTTGCCAAATTTCAACGAGCACATCTTGTAAATGTTGGCGAGTGAACGCATCAAGTGCACCAAATGGCTCATCGAGTAATAATACTTCCGGCTCGCGAATCAGCGCCCGCGCAATGGCTACACGCTGTGACATCCCACCCGATATTTCACTCGGATACGCCTTTTCATAACCTTTTAACCTAACAATCTCAATCATTTCATCCACTTTGCGACGTACTTCAGGATCTTTCAAACTTAGTTCCGCTGCTATATTTTGCTCGACAGTCATCCAAGGGAACAGACGATGCTCCTGAAAAATAAACCCTTGTGCAATACCCGGTTTAATAATTTGGCGATCATTCACAAGTACAGTGCCGCGGTACTCTGTATCAAGTCCCGCTACAATTTTTAAGAGCGTACTTTTCCCACAACCACTCGGTCCAATAATCGTTAAAAAATCACCTTTTTGAATCGTTAGCTCAATTTCATCCAGTACAAGTTTACGCTCTTGTTCGATTTGAAAGCTTTTTTCATCTATTTGAATTTGAACACTCATTGAATCCCTCCTAAATAAAAAAGACAACTAAAAGCCTTCATCATGTTATTGCCATGAATGAAGACCTCCAGTTGTCTAGTGAGTCTAATCATTTATTATTCTTATTGAATAACTAAGTATTAACTAGCAATAAAAAGCTTTAAATTCCTTTGCATGAGTTTAAAGCTTTCATCGATAATTTTTAATACCAAGTATTTTGATAAGATTAATATAAAATTTTCCGAATAAAATGTCAATACTTTTTATCGTATTTCTCAAAATATTGTTTCGATATTTAAAATTCCGCCCTTATTCTACTTAAGTCAATGAATCAACAAATTCAAGCACAAACGGCATATTCGTGCTACGTTGCAATGAATTCAGCTCTTTCCTAATTTCGATCCAAGACTTTTCTAGCTTTTCCTCCAATGGCAAATGGGGGTCCACTAAAATAAA
>JBJEFO010000134.1:16739-19094 GCA_051874135.1 Lysinibacillus sp. | reverse complement strand
ACGATGCCTTTACAATATGTATGATTGTGTTCCATAAATGCTGCAACGAGTGCGGGCACTTCACCTAAACCATCCGTATACGTGCATAATAAAAACGGTTCCGTCATTATTAGACCGTCTGTTATTTCAATATTCGGTAAATTTAACTTAGACACAATATAAGACACATTCCCTGTTCTACTAGCAAAGGCAATCACTGTGCAAATTGCTCGATTCTATTTAAGATAGTTGGTACATCACCGATAAATTCACCGTTTACTTCTAAAATCGGTACCGAAGAAAAACCAGCTGCTGTTATTTTCAACATCGCTTCCTGATCGTGGTCAATATTAATCAATTCTACTTCTAGCCCTACTTGGGAAAGTTCTGACTTTACCCATAGACACTTTGGACAAATCGTTTTTGTGTATAATTTCATACTTCTCCTTCTTTCTTTTCAAAAATAAAAAGGCTACCTCCTGAAGAGATAGCCTGAAATGGAAACGTCAAAAAGCCTCGTCTCCATTTCCTAATCCCCGAAGAAATGTAAAGTCGCTTTATTTAGGCAGGTCTCCTGGCTTTGCTTCGTCCTCTGATTCCCTTCCCATGCATCTTGCACAGTGGATATGAATCATCGTCAGCATTTACAGTTGCGGGGACAGCGTCGGAATTGCACCGAACTTCCCTTTTAAACTACATATAGTAGTACCTGAATAAAACTAACACAATATATTGTTTTGTTTACAGAAGTCAGTATAGCACATCTCATTTCATCTTGTAAAACACTAATTTTATTTTTGCCCTTACGAATTAGAAATTACGTTCATTATTTACACAATCTATTTTCAAATTAACTAATTATGTTACGATATTAAAAAACTATTAGGAGCATGTATGTATATTTCCATTTGTGTCACGAGTGACTTACACGGCCGCTTAGACCGCTTTGAACAAATTACAAAAGAAATGAAACAATTAACCCCTGATTTAATCATTGATAACGGTGATTTTTTACAAGGTAGCTTAACGACTTACTATTATGATTGGGTTCAGCCTCGTCCTCATCCGATGCTAGCCCTTGCGAATAAAACAGGCTATGACGCGGCTATTTTCGGCAATCATGAGTTCAATTATCCTGTTGAATCTATTGAAGCGATGCGAAATGAATGCGATTTCCCTTGGATTGCAGGCAATATTGGCGATTTTGCACATCCCTATATAATTAAACAGGTGAAGGGAATTAAGGTAGCTATTGTCGGTATTGTAACGCATTTCACCCCTCTTTGGGATGAACAGCAACATACAAAATCATTGACATTTTCTAACGCCTTTTCAGCCGCAAGTTACTGGGTTCAATACGTAAAAGAAATCGAACAGGCAGACGTTGTCATTTTAAGTTATCATGGTGGCTTTACACGAGATCCTGAGACAGACGCGTTATACGCAGCAGATACCGGTGAAAATGAAGCAAATCAACTATTAGAAATTCCTGGCGTAGACATCTTCATTACAGGGCATCAACATTTAGAAATAAGCACCATCATCAACGGTACTCCAATCATTCAACCAGGAGCAAACGGTCGTTGTTTTGGCTATATTGAATATCAACTTGAGAAAAATAAACAACATAACGTTCAGTTACATTACATAGAAAATAAGCCGGAATTGTTTCCGAAAGAAGTTTCCGACTGGTTAGCACAGCCGATTGGCTATACGACAGAAGATTTTACTTACGCAGGTCTACTTTCTGCACAACTCAGCAACATTCCGTATGTCGATTTGCTTCACGAAATTCAGCTCGATACCACGGGGGCTGATCTTTCTGTTGTCGAATTGTTTTACCATGAGACAGGCGGTTTTGTGGGCACGATTACGAACCAAGACATATTAAACAATTATTCACGTTCTAACACTTTAAAGGTATTACAATTAACAGGAGCTGATATAAAAGCAGCACTCGAGCAATGTGCGGCTATTTTCGCAGTGAATAAGCACGGAGAGATCGACTATAGTTTAAATGTCTATCCGAATACAATTCAACCTTATTTGTATAATTTTTGGGGTGGACTTGACTATGAACTTTCCATAGATAAACCTGTTGGACAACGTGTAACGAAATTAGTATTTCAAGGACAACCCGTCACCGCTACGATGACATTTAACGTTGCGATGAATAGTTATCATGCAACCGGTGCTGAATTTCCAATGTTTCAACATAAGCCTGTTATTTTTGCGTCTCAGGACATACTCCCAGAAATTATTCGAAAGTTTATTAAACAGCACTCTCCCCTACCTCGTTATAAGCACGGTCATTTTCAAGTGACATGTACAAATAGCGAAAAGCAGAAACGTTGATTGTACAACATTTCTGCTTTT
>JBJEFO010000134.1:2731-16639 GCA_051874135.1 Lysinibacillus sp. | reverse complement strand
AGAAGATATTAGCCAAAATCGCATACATATTAGCCAACTTTCAGAAGATATTACCTACCCCATCTTAATAATAATACGGGAATTATCACCTGTTGCTAATAAGTCAAATCCTTCATTTATTTCCTCTAATGAAATGATATTAGATAACAATTTATCTACTGGTAGCTTGCCTGATTTCATCATATCGAGAAATGCTGGAATATCTCTACGCGGTACACAGCTCCCGATATAGGAGCCTTTTAACGTTTTTTCCTCTGCTGTTAGCGTTACATACGGAAAAGCAAATTGATGATGTGGATGTGGAAGTCCTGTTGTCGTCGTTGTGCCTCCGCGTTTTGTAATGCCGTAAGCTACTTCCATTGCAGGGACTACACCAGCCGTTTCGAACGCATATTCAACACCGCCACCTGTGTATTCCTTTACTTTTGTTACGACATCCGGATCCATTGAATTAAAGACTGCTGTTGCTCCAAGTGATTTAGCCTGTTCTAGCTTTTTATCATTAATATCGATGGCGATAATTTCCCTTGCACCTGCTGCAATTGCTCCTAGTAATGCACTTAACCCAATGCCACCTAGACCTACTATAGCAACTGTGCTACCAAGCTTTACCTTCGCCGTATTGACTACTGCACCAACCCCCGTAATAACCGCACAGCCAAATAAAGCGAGCTTTTCGAAAGGTATTTCTTCATTCACCTTTACAAGTGAGTTTTGAGACACGACTGCATATTCCGAAAATGCAGACACGCCAACATGATGACCAATTTTTTCAGTGCCTGTATGGATTCGAACACCGCCACCAATTAGCGTCCCATCACCATTTGCTTTTGCACCTGGCTCACATAACGCTGGGCGACCTTCCGCGCACGGAATACAATGCCCACAGCTCGGTACAAATACACAAACAACTTTATCTCCTACTTGAAAATCTGTCACACCTTCACCGACTTCCATCACAACACCAGCTGCCTCATGCCCTAAAGCCATTGGAAGTGGGCGCGGGCGACTCCCATTAATAACGGATAAATCTGAATGGCAAAGACTTGCTGCTTTTATTTGAATAAGTACTTCCCCTGCCTGCGGGGAGTCTAGTTCAATTTCTTCAATATGAATCGGTCGGCTATCTTTATACGGCTGTGACACACCAGAGGAACGTAATATTGCTGAACGTATTTTCACACAACATTCTCCTTCGACTTATAAAATTTTTACACCGATAAACTTCACATCCGACATTCCTTCAATTGCATAGCGAATTCCTTCTTTACCGATACCGCTTTCTTTCACCCCGCCATATGGCATATGATCGTACCGCCGAACGGACACTTCGTTAATCCATACACCACCCATTTCTAAACGGTCTGCTACCCTCAATGCGCGGTTAATATCATTTGTAAAAATCCCTGCCTGAAGCCCGTATTTAGAATCATTTGCAGCAGCAATAACTTCCTCTTCATCTGTAAATCGCAGTATCGCAACAATTGGTGCAAACACCTCTAAACAAACGACATTCATATTCGGGGTGACATGTTCTAAAATCGTTGGTTCAAGCAAAGTACCGTGACGATTTCCACCCGTTCGAATCGTAGCCCCTTGTGATACTGCCTCTCGTATCCAATTTTCCGCGCGGATTGCTGCTTCTTCCGTAATCATCGGACCCAGCTGAGTCGATTCTTCACGCGGGTTTCCGAGTTCAAGCTGCTCCACTTTTTCCGTTAATTGTGAAACGAATTCATCGTATACGGCATCATGTACATAAATTCGTTGTGCAGACACACACGCTTGACCGGCAAATGTATAGCCACCTAATGTAATAGCTGAAACTGCATTTTGCAAATCTGCATCTTCAAAAATAATATTCGGTGCATTTGAACCAAGCTCAAGTGTAACGTGCTTTCCTCTTGCAAGCTCTTGAATATGCCAGCCTACTTTACCACTCCCTGTAAATGTCACTTTCTTTACAAGTGGATGCGTAACAAGGGGTGCAACAATATCAACACCCGGACCGTTCAAAATATTAAGAGCACCATCCGGCAATCCAGCTTCCTTTAACAAATGAAAAAGCCCAATCGCTGATAATGGTGTCTTTTCTGCTGGCTTTAACACGACCGTATTCCCGACTGCAATAGCAGGCGCAATTTTATGCAAGCATAAGTTTAATGGAAAGTTAAACGGCGTGATAGCAGCGACTACACCAAGCGGAACACGTTTCGTAAACCCGAGTTGCTTTTCTCCACCAACAGCACTGTCCATGACAATTTGTTCACCGTTTAAATTTCTAGCCCCTTCACTAGCAAACAGTAATACTTGAACGGCACGCGCTACTTCTGCCCTCGCCTCTAGTATTGGCTTTCCCGCTTCCCCACTAAGTGTTTGGGCAAAACTCTCTGCCCGCTCTTCTAGTAAACTAGCAGCTGTTCTTAATATTTTACTCCGTTCATGGGCAGATAACGTGCGCATTGTCGATTCAAAAACTGTATGCGCATTGTCAATTGCATCCTCTATATCTTCTATAGTCGCACAATAAAGTGTAGCAAGTAATTCCTTACTATATGGGTTTCGCACTTCTACTGTTGAGCTACTATCATTTATGCGATGTTTCCCGCCAATAAAAGAACCAAAATGCCTCAATTGTAATTACCCCCTTATTTTATAGAGCATGCTCCGTTATGTTGAAATACACCCTAAGATGGACTTAGGGTGCGAACCGAACTGTTTATTCGTAATAACCTTCTGTTGATTTAATAAATGTTTCAAATTGATTTGCATCATGACCGAACCAAATTTGTGCATTATTTTCAGCCGCATATTTGCGAATTCGTTCAACTGTTGCGTTATAGCCAATCGAATCATATAAAATGCCTGGTGGTTTTACAGGTGGGCCTAACGATTCAGCTGTATAAATCGCATCAGAAGCGAGCAACACATTACCTGTACCCGGCAGTTCAATATGCAATCCTAGCATCCCGTAAGCATGTCCCGGACCAAAATTAATAATTTTAATGCCGTCTACTAACGGAACTTCTTTTTCATGAGGTTTAATCGTGCGCCAACGTAGTTCATTTTGAATCCACGCCATTACATCACCCCAAATATAAGCGCCCATATCTCTTGTCATCGCAAATGTTTTCATAACAGTTGATAGCTCTGCGTCATGCACAATGATTTCGGCATTCGTAAACAGCTCCAAACATCCTGCATGATCTAAATGTAAGTGAGAAGCTACAACGTATTTAATATCTTCAGGTCGAACTTTTAACTGCTCTAAACGATTAATTAAATAACATTCTTCACTTTGGAATGCTGGGAACAACGTTTGAATTCCTTGTGGCCAACGCCCTTCTTCTCCCATGCCATCTGGGTTACAACCTGTATCAAATAAAATCTTTCCTTCTGGATGGTCAATTAATACTGCATACACTGGAAACTCTACAAATTCAGCTGGTGGATTTGGATTATCAATACTTGCAGGCGTGTGCATAGAAATCATATAGTTCTTGTCCATCTTCATCGTTCCCGTGTCCAATACATACACTTTTTTCGAATTACACAATGCTATTCCTCCCTCATTAAATATTGATATCGCAACGGATTTTTCCGTTTCAAGTGACGAAAGCACCTACGTCACACATATCCACACATAGTTCTAACAGTAATTTTTGTAGGTCCGTCCTTCAATTACACGACTAAGCATTTTTTCTTATGTGGGTTTCCTTGAAAACTTATACTTTTTCTTATTCACTTAAAAACTTTCGATACACTGGGCTATGATTTAAGTAGTTATACGCCCTTGTCCAATCTATTCAGCGAAACATCGCTAATAAATCTTATTGTTATTTAAAATTATTTATGCCCTACACTTGTATACTTTTTGACATGTTAAATAATGAGCTTATTAATTTCTATCAACCTTATATTCTATGTACAATGGAATTGCAGTTATTTTTCACATTATGCAAATTTCACAAGGAGGATTATTTATGGATTTAATGAAAGGGTTTCTTCCTGCTGAAGAGACATTAATTGGGGCATTAGGTATTACGTATGAAGAACTAACACCGGATCGTGTCGTTTGTAAAATGCCAGTTGGTCCAAAAACTGTACAACCAATGGGTCTTTTACACGGAGGCGCTTCTGTTGCGCTTGCAGAAACAGCGGCTAGTTTAGCGACTGCACTCAATATAAATCACGAAACACATTTCGCTGCAGGACTCGAAATTAATGCCAATCATCTAAAAGGCAAACGAGATGGCATCGTTACAGCAACTGCAACACCACTTCATAGAGGAAGAACATCGATGGTATGGGATATAAAAATTACCGATGAGGAAGAGAACTTAATTTGTATTTCTAGATGTACAGTGGCAGTTGTAGAAAAAAGATAAAGGTCTAATTACTTTGAAAACAAAATAAATAGCCACTGAAAAGCAATATTGTCAGTGGCTATCTTTAAAATCATCATACATATGTTTTTCATAAAGATTAAATAAGTTAGATTTCTCTAATGTTGGGTTTATCGTTTTTAACTGCTCATAACTAAATCCAATTTTTCCCACAATGCCTGCGCGGTAATTTTCCACAAAAACATCTGCCTCTTTAATTAAATCAAGCATTCGCTTATAATCTGATTGGTCTTTTAAATTGAGTACGACGGATTTTTTCTGACGGTTAATATTTAAAAAATATACACCGTCGTCGCTTGCTTTCGGCTCCATTTTTCTTGCTTCATCCCCTGCTGGTGGCTTTTCAACTTTAATTACTTCTGCTCCTAAGTCTGCTAAAATCATCGTTAATGTTGGACCAGAAATATTCGTTGTAACATCGATTACCTTTACACCTTGTAATGGTCGCAAATGTAACCCTCCCTTTGACATCTAGTATGATTTAGGTAGTTTTAATACATGTTCCGCCACATAAGATAAAATTAAGTTTGTTGAAATCGGAGCTACTTGATATAATCTCGTTTCTTTAAATTTCCGTTCAATATCGTATTCCTTTGCAAAACCAAAGCCACCGTGCGTCTGTATTGCTACATTTGCCGCTTCCCAAGAGGCGTCTGCTGCAAGAAGTTTTGCCATATTTGCTTCTGCACCACACGGTTTTCCAGCGTCGAATAACTCCGCCGCCTTTATGCGCATTAAATCTGCTGCCTCTAAATGAATATGTGCTGTCGCAATTGGGAATTGAATACCTTGGTTTTGTCCAATAGGTCGATTGAACACAACTCGTTCATTTGCATAATTTGTTGCCTTTTCAATAAACCAGCGTCCGTCACCAATACATTCAGCCGCAATTAAAATACGCTCGGCGTTCATTCCGTCTAAAATGTAGCGGAACCCTTTCCCTTCCTCCCCAATTAAATTTTCAACAGGCACTTTTAAATTTTCGATAAATAGCTCTGTCGTTGCATGGTTCATCATCGTTTTTATTGGTCTAATCTCAAGTCCATTCCCAATAGCTTCTTTTAAATCAACAATTAGAACAGATAAACCATCACTTTTTTTCACACATTCTTCTTTCGGTGTTGTACGAACGAGCAAAATCATTAAATCAGAATGCTCGGCACGCGAAATAAAAACTTTTTGCCCATTCACAACATAGTAATCACCTTCACGTTTTGCGAACGTTTTCAAACTTGTCGTATCTGTCCCAGTATTCGGCTCTGTTACACCGAAAGCTTGTAATCGTAGTGAGCCATCTGCAATTTTCGGTAAGTATTTTTTCTTTTGTTCTAGTGAACCGTGTCTTAAAATCGTGCCCATTGTATACATTTGGGCATGACAAGCACCTGAATTACCACCTGAACGATTAATTTCCTCTAAAATAACGGAAGCTTCTAATAGACCTAATCCTGATCCACCGTATTCTTCTGGAATGAGTGCACCTAAAAAACCAGCTTGCGTAATTTCTTCTACAAACTCAGTCGGATAAGCGTCTATTTCATCAAGCTTACGCCAATATTCCCCATCATATTTTTTACATACTGCTTGTACACTTTCTCGTAGTTCTTGAATGAACTGCTCTTTTTCTTCTTTCACTAACATCGCTATTTCCCCCTAAACTGTGGTTGTCTTTTTTCATTGAACGCTAAAATTCCTTCGAAACGATCTCCGGACATGATGACTTCGTTATACACTTGTATTTCAAATGCCCGTGCTTCATCCGCTTGAAGTGTATTCGCATCAGCTATCTTTTTAACCCCTTGAACACCTAATGGGCCATTTTTCGCAATTTGTTCGCCAAGTTTAATCGCTTCTATTAATACGTCCTCTTGCTCTACTAATTTATTTAATAAACCAGTTTGTAATGCTTCCTGTGCAGAAATCATTCTTCCCGTAAATAGCCACTCTTTCGCAATATGAATTGGTACGCGTTTTGGCAGAAGTCTCGCTCCACCACAGCCCGGCATAATTCCTCTCATCACCTCAGGTAAACCAAATGTTGCTCCTTTTCCTGCAATAATACAATCGCAGTTTAGCGCAAGTTCAAAACCACCAGCGAGGACAAATCCATTTACCGCTGCAATTGTTGGATGTTTTAATTCAGCAAGCACCTGAAACATGTCTTCAAATAGCTTGTGCTGCTGTTTCCACGCTTCATCTGTCATCCCTTTACGTTCTTTTAAATCCGCGCCAGAGCAAAAAGCATCGTCAGTAGATGACGTAATAATGACAACGCGAACTTCATCACTGCTGTGCAATTCTTTAAACAGTGCCAATAGCCTTTGTGCTACCTCTGTATTAAATGCATGACGCATTTCCGGTCGATTCAGTGTGATAATGGCAATTTGTTTGCAATTTTCATGAAATGCTAGTTGGACTTGTGACAAAATTAATACCTCCTAAGTAATCATTACATATAGGAGTATATGAAAAGTCCTCTACCAAATAGACTTCAATCTATTTCTTATTCTTTATGTTACAAAATTAGTAATACTGTTAAAAATGAACATTTTAGCTAGTTTAAGAGCTACTTTTAAGCTACAATATGAATAAAATAATTTACTATTTTGAGATATTTGTCCTATATATTACTTTTAAGTTATTTAATAAACTCATTTTTCCCCTTAGGAGGGCGGATAATTGATATTTTTTGATATTAATGGTACTTTATTCGATCAAGAAAATGCAGAAAAATTAGCAGCAATCCGTTTTTTCAAAGAAAATATGACGGATTTACAAGTAAATCAGAAAGAATTCATGGCGATAAGAGATGTATATCATAATAATTTCCTAATATATTTACTAAAAGGGTTATCCGTACAAGAAAGAAATAGAATGTTGATGAGAGACTTGTTTGGTCATCATATATCAAATGAAACTGCTGATCAAAAAATAAATGACTTTCTTAAGCTTTATAAACAAAATTGGATTCCTTTTTATGATGTAATACCTTGTTTAGAACAATTAAAAAGCAATCGCTTCAATTTAGGCATTATTTGTAACGGGGATTATGACAGGCAAGTAGATAAATTAGATACATTAGGAGTAAAGCAATATTTTGATGTAATTACGATTTCTAATCGAAAGGGCTTAGCTAAGCCAAATAAACATATTTTTTTGGAAGCATGTAACGAAGTAAATATTAAACCTGAACAAACTTATTATATTGGCGACAATCTTGTGTATGATGCCATTGCGAGTAAAAATGCTGGTATGAATGGTATTTGGATTAATCGCAAAAACCGGACAACATATGACGATTTAAACGTTATTCACAGTCTGAATGATTTAATTAATATCATCGAATAATAGGCAATTAATCGAGAAATTGATAAACCACGTATTTTGAATAATATTTTCAAAAATACGTGGTTTCTTTTCGTTCATATTTTAAGCCAGCTTTACTATTTATTATTAAATCGTATATTTCTCTTTCCAAGAAGCACGTTCATTTTTGTGCAGTACATCTTCTAACACAGAGTCCCATTCATTCGTTAACGTATTAAAAATACGTGCAAATAATGTATCTGCTTTTGTGTCATGCAAAATAAACGCTAAACACGGTACATCATTAATTTGAATTTCTTCACTAGATACAATCGAAGTAACATACGTTTTTAGTTCGTCATCCTCTTCTTGCATATCCGTTAGTAAACGGGTCATTTGCTGTTCATCTAGTTCTCCAACTTCAACACCTGTTGCGTAAGAAAGCTCTTCTGGGAATTCATCAAATTCTAACACGTCCTCTATATCGCCCTTCAAGAAGCTTTCATGCAGTGGACTGTATTGTAAAATGTCGCTTACTGCAGCGAGCTCTTCTTCATAAACACCTTCTGTTAACTGCTTTTCACCTTTTGCTGTTAATTGTAACGTATCGCCTTTTTCAATAAGACCGGTCTTTATCATCTTATTTAATAAGTCATTAATAAAAAGTGGTTCGACAAGTAGTACATCTGCTAACGTTTCACCGTCTCGGAATACGCCTGTTTGAAAAGATATGAGCATCATTTTCATTAAAATATCCATTGGCTTTTTTAATACGGGATGATACGTCACTTTAAAAGCATGGACTGGAATACAAAAACTCATTTCGTGAACAATTTTTGCCCCGTCCATTTGCGTTAGCTGATTTGATAGCTGTTTTTGTAATGTCGCAAGCTCCATTATCGTACCTCCTTAAATGCTCGGTAACCATCCTGTGCTTTCACTGTTTCAAGTACATGGCTATACATATCTCGAACTTCACGCTTTTTCGGTTTTTGTGCAAACATTTCTGTACTACCGATTAAAGCAAGCAATTCACGGGCACGAGAAAGCGCAACGTTTAATCGTCGATAATCTTTCGCAAAGCCAATTTCCCCATTGCCGCCATTATTACGCACCATCGACACTAAAATAACATCCATCTCCATTCCTTGGAACTTATCGACAGAACCCGTACGAATATGCAGATGTGGTACGCTAATTTCCTGTTCAATTAAACGGTTAATACGTTTTACTTGTTCAGCATAGAAACTAATGACGCCAACTGATTTTAATGTATCTACTGGGATTTGTCCCTGTTCCTTTGCTTTTTCCGTCGCAGCGTTCATTTCGATAAGGAGATCCTTAATAATAGTAAGTTCAGCTTCGTTAAATAAACTTGCTCCTTCTTGCATCCGTTGTTCAAAATAGCGCTTGTCATTTGGCACATCAAACCATAGTAAATGATGATTGCGATTAAATTGTGTCGTTTCAAGTTGATGATCTCGAAGTGCATCGGAATCTGGTAAACCACACTGTAATTCGTCACTTTCATTTTTATAAAATGGTGCGATTGTTTGCATAATGTTTTCATGCATACGGTACTGAATAGCAAGCATCGTTTTATTTGTTTTCGGCAAGTTTTTATATAAACGTTCAAATAGTGATTCTTCTAGCATTTTTTCAAGCTCACGTTTTTCTTCAAACGTATCGCTTTCTTTTAACACTTGCTCGAGTGTTTCTTCAAATGTTTCATCACCTATTAATGGTGGCAATTGGTGATGGTCACCTACTAAAATGATTTTCGCCCCTTTTAACATTGGTAGTAACAGCTCTGGTGGTGTTGCTTTTGACACCTCATCGATAATGACTACATCAAATGTTGGGTAATTGTCCATAAACTCACGATTAGCAGAAGCTACACAAGTTGTCCCGATTACATTTGCATGTTTAACATACAGTTTACGAATTTCATCTAAGTCATGTTCATTTGCTGATTCAAGCATTTGCTGCCACTGCTTTTGCAAGTTTTGTGTTACTGGCAGAAGCTTGATGTTTTCTTGTAGCTTCGAAATATGTTCCGTGCACGTCACAATTGTTTGTTCAACATCTACTAATGCTTGCTCGGGATTTTGTTTGACGAGCATTTCAAGCTCCTCTTTTTCCTTCTCAAGCGCAAGCCCTGTGCTATTCACTTCTTTAAGCTTCACTAATGTTTCAGCAAGTAGCTTCTCTCCGCTTTCAAATTCTTTTTGAACAACTTGAAGCACTTCTTCTTTTTTCACTTTTTCAGCGATTATTTCTGAAACAATTGTTAAAACATTCGTTGCTTCTTTTTTCGTTTTATCTGCCTCCATACGGATTGTACGAAGTGTTTCAATTGGTCTCGCTTCCTGAATTGGCAGTGATTCAATATGGAGTGAAGTAACCGTTAACTTCCCTTTTAATTTTTGAAGCTGTTCTTCAATCGATTTAACAACCGATTCATTCGCCCCTTGCTGCTCTTTTAACGCATCAATCAGCGCATCTTTTAAACGACCAAAAATAATGACCGTATCATTAATTAATGTACTGTAGTGGTGTAGCTGCTCATCAATATAAGCTTTACGAAGATGTAACCCTTGGATAGAGCGTGTCCCATTCGTCACATTAATCTTCTTTTCAGCAAATGCTTTACTTAGCTTTGATAAAAAGTCACTAACTTCCTGAACAGAATAACTGTGATTTGGCGGTAACGGCAGTCGGCTCACATGAATACCTAGCGTCGTTTCACTATAAACAATCGCTTTTTGCAGGCGAGCATCTACATCTTTAATACCTTTAAATGCTTCTAATTGCTGTTGGCGCTCACCAAGAGACATAAGGAGTCGGTCTAATACAAAGCTACGGCGAAGTCCGCGCTCTTCAATATAATTTTCAACCTCATATACCTTTTTAAGCGCTGTAATCTCTTGTGCTTGTTCTTCAATAGCAGAAGCACCGCCTACTAAGCTTTGTAGTTTTTGCTCTGTAGCGGAAAGCTGTGCACGAATTTCTACTTGCTCTGCTAGCAATTCAGCTAATTCAAGTTCTACAGACGCTTCATCAAATTGCTTCGTTGCATCTTCCAAACGATTTTTAATAACGTCTTCCGTATCGTACTCCGTTAAATCTTCATTTAACTTCGCAATTTCTGTTTCATAAGAGTCAATATTAGCTCGAAGCTTTTCTAATGCCGCTTCTGTTTCCTCACGCTCTTTTTTCAGTGGGCTTAGCTGTTTTTTTAATGCAACAATCGATTCTTCAATTTCTGTTAAACGATCTTTTGCCTGCTGTTTCTTTTCAATTTGCTGTTGTATCTCTATTTTTTGTGCTTCTAGGTCATTAATTTTTTTGTGTGTATTAGCTATTTCTTCATTTAATTGTTGTTCTTTTGAAGCATGCTCATTAATTTCATTGGAAATTGCTTCATACGTTTGCGTTTTCCAATAGGCTGAAACATTTTCTTCAATAAACTTCTTGCCTTCTTCTTCGATGGATTCCGTTCGCCCGTAACGAAGAATACGAATATCTTTATTGGACAGTAAACGGCTTAACGCGTTATCAACCGCTAAGTTCGATTGGGATGCAACAAGTGTTTTCAAACCAGCCTTCGCATTTTGATAACAAATTTCTGAAATAACGGTCGTTTTCCCTGTACCAGGAGGACCTTGGATCACATATAAATCCTCAGCACTCATCGCCCCAACAACAGCAGCACGCTGGAATTCATTTAAATTATTATGGAAATCAAGCTCCATGTCTTGACGCCTTGCTGCAATAACAGGCTTATCTTCAAATAAAATAGTTTCTAAGTTAGCGTTCGCTGCTAAACCTTCTTTTAATCGTTCAAAACCTCGTAGTAAACGCTGTAACTGCGCTTTTGTTGCAGCATTGCTAAATTCAATTTTATTAGACTCAAAATGTAGTTCATTTTTTCGTGCTAGTCGCGCCATTTCAGGTTTTAATTCGATTTCAACTGTTCGTTCACCACGATTTACCTTTACGACATCGCCAAAATCTTTATGAAAACCGCGAACACGGGAACTCAATCCTTTTAATTGCTTCCACTGCTTACTATCGATTCCTGACAGTTGCATCACTACATGTGAAAACTCAGCATTATACCTTGGACTGGAGAAGCTTGCTTCAATATCTTCAATTTCTGCATTTTTATTTAAAACTTTTAAATAGCCTTCCCAACTCGTAATTCGCTTATTAACGTAGTCATAGCGCTCTTTCGAGAAAGGAAGACTTGCTAATGACGTAATAAACTTATCGGGATATGTGTGGCCATTAATGCGTGTCGGAACAAAATGAACTAATAGACGTTCTCGACGATTTGTCGCAACCGGCGTGCCCATACCGCGCGTTCGGAAGCTTTTTGCTACTAAGCCACTCTTTAAATCAAATAAACAATCCATTATGCAAACTCGCTCAGGGAATTTTTTAGCGAGTCCTTTATTTACTTGTGGGTCAAAATAAAGCGTTAAAGAAAGCTGTGTACCATCTGTTTCAAGCTTTTCAACGAACACAACAAACGCTTTTTGTAAATTAAAAAAGGCGTGTTCATCTTGAACATGCTGCTTCAACGCTTCACGTGCTGTATTCGTCAGTACGATATGTAAACGCAATTTCTCAGTTGCTACTGTCTGCATATGAACACCCTTTCCTTCATTCGGTCAAAAATAGTCACAAACTTAATTATAACAACAATTTAAATACCTTGAAAGTGAAAAAAGAAGCCATCTAAAACTTAGATAGCTCCTTCATATTTTTATTCAGTTATTCTTGCTACTTCCTTATATTTTTGGTCCCATGATTCGTCAATTTTACGAAGTGCTACAGGTCGGAACGTATCTTTTCGAATTAACGTATGTTGACTCGTAGCAGTTGCTGCAACTGAGCCATCTTCATGTAAAATTTCGTAGCCGTATGTAGTGCGTAATTTCCCGTGTGATTCAATCCACGTACGGACTGTAGCAACTTGACCGTAGCGCATCGCTTTTTTATATTGAACTGAAATATCTAATACTGGAGACACGTAACCACTACGCTCTAACTCCGCATAATCAAATCCTAAATCCTTGACGATTTGTGTACGCCCAAGCTCACACCAAATAATATAACTCGAATGATGCACTACCCCCATCTGATCTGTCTCTGCATAACGAACTTCTACTTGTTTTTCTGATATAAACATTTCAATCACCTCTAGTTTATTATAGCGTAATTGGGTTTTGTTTCTAATGATTTATTCTGTTTCTGTTATAATAATAATAGCTTATCATTACTTAAACGAACAAAGAGGTGTTTCGATGTCGCAAATTTCTAACGCTATTATCGGTTTTACGCTAGCAGATGCTTTCGGTGTGCCTGTTGAATTTTTAGAGCGTGATACATATGAAATTAATGAGTTAGTCGGTTATGGAAGTTGGGATGTTCCGGCTGGCAGTTGGTCGGATGATTCAGCGATGATGTTTATTACGATGCAGCACCTGTTAAATAACGACACAATTGACCAACTAAAACAATCGTTCTGCGATTGGGCGTATCGTGGCTATTGGACGTTCGATAATTCCCCCGCTTTTGATGTTGGCATTACGGTTCGAGAGGTAATCGATCGTTGGGAGTTAAACGGTTTTCATGAATTAGCGAAAACCGATGAATACAGCAATGGCAACGGTGCATTAATGCGCATTTTACCGGTTGCAATTTGGAGTTATGCAAAAAAAATGACGGGTCATACGTTATTTTCATTTGTCAAAACATACGCTGAGTTAACACATGGTCATATTCGTTCAACATTATGCTGCTATCATTACACGACTATGGTTCATCAACTTTTAGACAAGCATTCGTTAACCGAAAGCTTTCACAATGCAAACGTAGCATTAATGGACATGTTAAACGAATACCCTAGTGAAAAATCTCATTTCGAAAGACTCTTTATGCTAGAGAAACTATCTCGTGATCAAATAAAAAGTAGCGGTTATGTCATCGATACGATGGAAGCCGCGTATTGGAGCTTGTTAAATAGTAGCAACTATTACGAAGCCATTCACCTAGCCGTTCACCTTGGAAAAGATACAGATACAATCGGGGCATTAACAGGTGGATTAGCAGGCTTGCTTTATGACGAACTAAATGTACCGGACAACTGGATTGATACGTTAGCAAAAATTGATGAAATTAAACAATT
>JBJEFO010000134.1:0-2631 GCA_051874135.1 Lysinibacillus sp. | reverse complement strand
TTATAATAATCAAATAACGTTAAAATCATTGTCCAATTTTCCCCTGCCCATGCTCCTAACACAATGAGTACTGTATTCCAAATGACAATGCCTAATGCCGTATAATGAATAAAAATCAACATAGGCATCCTCGCAATACCTGCTGGAATGGAAATAAGACTGCGTATGACAGGGATAAAACGACAGAGAAAAACTGTAATAAACCCATGCGTTTGAAACCATTCGACTGCTGAATCAATATCTTTAGGCTTTAAGCGCACAATTCTTCCCAATTTACCCGATATCATTTTCTTTAAACGAGCAAGTTGCACAAGTTTCCCGATACTATAAAGTGCAATAGCCCCGACTATCGAGCCAATTGTGGAAGCGATGATTACTCCGGGTACGGTCATCTCACTACGCGTTGTCATAAAGCCCCCGAATGTTAAAATCAACTCTGAGGGAATGGGCGGAAATATATTTTCTAATGCTACTAAAAACGCTACCCCAAAATATCCCCATTCATTCATTAATTGTTCAACCCACTTTTCCATGTAATCCTAATCTCACCTCTAGATTATCTATATGTACAAGTTGTATCCGTTATTTATGCGTCAAGAACTTCTTCTAAATTAGGAAGCGTTTTAATAGATATCCTAATTTATCCAGTTATGCTCATTTAACATTTTATAACTATCCCGCGTGATGTAAATAATCCACATAAAATTTGAATATATAAATATAGAACACCTAAACATTCAAGATATTCAAATTGGAGGGATATTATGAATTGGCAAGCAGAGTATGATGTTGTAGTCGTTGGTAGTGGTGCAGGTGGAATTGTTTCAGCAATTACAGCCGCACATAACGGATTAAACACATTAATTATTGAAAAGGGCAAAACATGGGGAGGCTCCTCTGCTTTATCTGGTGGTGGCTTATGGATTCCAAATAATCACGTATCCAAAAAGGCTGGATTAGAAGATAGCGAGGAAGAAGCGTTATTGTATATGGAAACAGTCATTGAAGATACCGGCCCTGCTTCTACGTATGAAAGAAAAGAAGCTTATGTGAAAAACGGCCATAAAATGGTGAAATTCCTTGAAGAACTCGGCATGAAATGGGTAGCTGCTCCTCTCTATCCAGACTACTATCCAGAACAACCAGGTGGAAAAATTGGTCGCTCCATCGAAGGCGAATTTTTTGATGCTAGGCTGTTAGGTGAATATGAAAAAACATTGCGTAGTGGTTCCATTAGTGCACCAATTCCGCTGTATTCAGGTAAGGTTGCATCATTACCACGAGCTTTTACGACAGCAAAAGATTTTAATACGGTTGTGGGGCTGTTTATAAAAGGCTTTAAGCATAAAATTAAAGGTGAGCATACGAAATCAATCGGTGCTGGATTAGTTAGTCGGTTATTGAAAATCGCATTAGACCTTCAAGTACCTCTTTGGCTATCAACACCATTAAAAGATTTAATTATTGAAGACAATGAAGTGATTGGTATTGAGGTGGAAAAGGACGGACAACCATACTTGATTAAAAGCAAAGCTGTCATTTTAGCTGGCGGTGGATTTGAACGAAATGCTGAATTACGGAAGAAATATCACAATATCGGTACCGATTGGACATCAGGAAGCGAGGATAATACAGGCGATATGCTGTTAATTGCTCAAAAGCATCGATTAGATACTGCCCTACTCGATGATGCATGGTGGGGACCGACTGCCATTCATCCAAATGGAACCCGATCTTTCATGGTATATGACCGCTCCATGCCGCATTGTATCATCGTCGATCAAACAGGCGAACGTTATTTCAATGAATCGGAGTCATACACAGATGCAGGGCAAGCAATGTTAGAGCGACAACAAAAGAACGGGAAAGCCATTCCTTCTTGGCTCATTTTAGAAAGCCGAAACCGTAATAAATACTTGTTTGGCGATATGCTACCACGACTAACACCTAAGGAAAAAATCGAAAACGGTTTCTTAATAAAAGCAAATTCCATCGAAGAACTAGCTGAGAAATGTGAAATCGATTACGAAGGCTTAAAAGCAACATTCCAACGATTTAATCAGTTTGTTGAAAAAGGAATTGATGAAGATTTCGGTCGTGGAAACTCCGCATATGACAATTACTACGGCGACCCAACATACAAAAATCCAAATTTAGGTGCAATCGAAAAACCGCCATTTTATGCAATTAAAGTGTTCCCAGGTGATTTAGGAACGAAAGGCGGCATTGTAGCGAATGAGCACGGTCAAGCATTAAGAGATGGTCAGCCTATTTATGGTTTATATGCAACAGGCAACTGCTCTGCCTCGGTAATGGGCCGCGTATATCCTGGACCAGGCTCAACTTTGGGTCCTACTACAGTATTTGGCTACATTTCAGCAAATCACATTACGAAAACGATTCAAAACGCTACCAAGCTACCTTCTACCTCGGTTTTACCGTAATTAATAAAAATATACAGTAGCCCCCTATCACACATGAATTAATAAACAAAATGATTAGAAATATATACTTTACAAAGATAGGAATTTATACCTTTGTAAAGTATATTTATATTTTAAGGGTTGAAAGAAAAATTGTATATGAATAGAAAGGAAGAATACCTAATGAATATCATTTCAAAAAAAGATG
>JBJEFO010000133.1:0-19151 GCA_051874135.1 Lysinibacillus sp. | reverse complement strand
TTGAAGTAGGTCATATTTTCAAACTAGGTACAACTTACTCTGAAAAAATGAATGCAGTATATTTAGATGAACAAGGTAAAACACAACCGTTCATTATGGGATGCTATGGTATTGGTGTTTCTCGTATCCTAGCAGCAGTAGCGGAGCAATTCCAAGACGAAAAAGGTTTCGTATGGCCAAAACAATTAGCTCCATACGATGTACATTTAGTACCAGTTAATACAAAAGACGAAGCACAAGTACAACTTGCAGATGAATTATATGGCTTATTGAAATCATATCGTTATGATGTACTATATGATGACCGTGCAGAGCGTGCAGGTGTTAAATTTGCCGATGCAGATTTAATCGGTCTACCGGTTCGTGTAACGGTTGGTAAAAAAGCGGCAGAAGGATTAGTAGAAGTGAAATTCCGCGAATCCGGTGAATCATTTGAATGGGCGAAAGAAGAAGTAATTGATCGCCTTAACGAATTTTTCCGTACAAACGTATAATTATGGAAAGGGGAAGCGTCAATATGTACGCTTTCCTTTCTTTTTCAAAATAAGGAGGGTGAAATCGTGACACAACAAGCTACGGAGCGTTTTCAATATTTAATTCAACAGCTTGAATTGACCGATGATGTGTATATGTCGTTTTTCGAACGTGGTGAATTATCGCGTATGACCGTCCACAAAAAAAAGCGTGTTTGGCAATTTGACATTACGCTTGAGCATATTTTGCCCTATCAAATGTATCAACTCATGCGCTTACGAATGGTTGAAAAGTTTGCACATATCGCGCAAGTTTCATTATCAATTGAGGCGCGCGTACCACAAGTAACAGAACAGCTGATTCATGACTATTGGTTAGCTGTTATTGAGGCTATTGATGATATGTCTCCGCCGTTGCGCGGGCAACTAGCAAAGCAAATACCGATTTGGACTGGCAATAAAATTGTGGCCAACGTAGAGCAAGATATTCAGCTCATGCAATTAAAATCTAAATACGCAACACGTATTACAGAGACATTTAAATCATTCGGTTTTCCGAATATACCGATTGATTTTCAACTAGTCGATCCAAGTGAGGAAATGCTCGCTATGCAAGAAGCGTTTTACGAGGAGCGCAGACAGGAAGAGGAACGTCTTTCACAGCAGGCACTTGAAGATTTCCAACGCCGTGAAAAGGAGAAAGCTGCAAATCCAGCAGCAGTTGCTCAAGATCGGCCGTTCCAACTTGGCGGTGTCATTAAAAATCCAGATGTGGCCGAAATTCGTTCTATTGTAGAAGAAGAAAGTTCGATTATTTTAGAAGGTTACGTCTTTGCAACAGAAATTAAAATTTTAAAGAGCGGTCGCGCATTGCTTGAGTTTAAAATAACGGATTATACGGACTCATTACTTATTAAAATGTTCTCGCGCGGCGATGACGATGTATCGATGATGGAACAATTGAAGAAAGGTATGTGGGTACGCGTACGTGGATCAGTTCAGTGGGATACTTTTGCGCGTGATATGGTCATGATGGCGCGTGATATAAATGAAATCAAAAGAGAATCACGTCAAGACACAGCGCCAGAGGGTGAAAAGCGGGTAGAGTTGCATATGCATACGCCAATGAGCCAAATGGATGCCGTCACACCAGTTGACCGTTTAATTGCACAAGCAGCTAAATGGGGGCATTCTGCTGTTGCTATAACAGATCATGCGGTCGTACAGTCATTCCCTGATGCCTATTCAGCAGGGAAAAAGAATGGCATTAAAGTTATTTATGGATTAGAAGCAAACCTTGTTGATGACGGTGCACCGATTGCATACGCGGAGCAGCATATCAAACTAGAAGATGCGACATTTGTTGTATTTGACGTTGAGACAACGGGTTTCTCAAACGTTTACGATACGATTATCGAACTTGCTGCAGTTAAGATTAAAAATGGACAAGTAGTCGAGCGATTCGAGCGATTTTCGAATCCACATAGACCACTTACAGCGAAAATTATTGAACTAACACATATTACAGATGATATGCTCGTTGGTCAACCTGATATTGAACAAGTCATCCGAGAGTTTTATGAATTTATTGGCGATGCTATTGTTGTCGCACATAATGCATCATTCGACCTTGGTTTCTTATATGTAGCGTATAAAAAAGCCGGGATTGAGGGAATTGAGCATCCAGCGATTGATACAGTAGAGCTATCTCGTCTTGTCAACCCTGGGCAAAAAGCGCATAACTTAAAAGCATTAACGAGAAAATATAATATTGAACTCTCTCAACATCACCGAGCAATTTATGATACAGAGGCAACGGGAGAATTATTGTTGCATTTATTAAAGCAAGCATATGATTTAGGTATCGCCTACCATGATGAGTTTAATACGCATGTTGGTGGAGCAGATGGCTATAAGCAAGCTCGTCCAAGTCACTGTACAATTTTAGCGGTAGATAATGATGGACTGAAAAATTTATTTAAGCTCGTATCGATTGCACATACTCAAACGTTTTACCGTGTGCCGCGTATTCGACGTTCTGATTTACAAAAGCTTCGCCAAGGATTAATTGTCGGTTCAGGCTGTTCAAATGGTGAATTATTTGAAGTGATGATGAATAAAACACCCGAGGAAGCGGAAAAAGTAGCTCGCTTCTATGATTATATTGAGGTGCATCCGAAGCCGGTGTATTCTCCATTAATTGATGGCGGTGTCGTACACGATGAATGGAACTTAGAAGATATACTTCGACGTCTAGTGAAACTAGGGAAGAAATTGAACATTCCGGTTTGTGCAACAGGTAATGTTCATTATTTAGATGAAACAGATTATAAGTTCCGTCAAATTTTAATTGGCTCGATGGGTGGAGCTAATCCGCTTAATCGTAATCCATTACCGAAAGTGCATTTCCGTACAACGAATGAAATGTTGAAGGAATTTGATTTTTTAGGACCAGATTTAGCAAAAGAAATCGTTGTGACGAACACACAAAAAATAGCAAGTATGATTGGTGACGTGAAGCCAATTAAAGATGAGCTGTATACGCCAAAAATTGAAGGTTCAGATGATGAAGTAACAAACCTTACGTATGAAATGGCGCATAAAATTTACGGTGAAGAATTACCTGAAATTGTGAAGGCTCGTATTGAGAAAGAATTAAAATCTATTTTAGGCCACGGGTTTGGGGTAATTTATTTAATCTCGGCGAAGCTCGTAAAAAAATCACTAGCAGACGGCTACTTAGTAGGTTCTCGTGGATCGGTTGGTTCGTCGCTCGTTGCAACGTTTATGGAGATTACTGAAGTAAACCCATTGCCGCCACATTATATTTGTCCAAACTGTAAGCACTCTGAGTTTATTGCCGACGGTTCTGTTGCCTCTGGATACGATTTACCGAACAAAGATTGCGTTGAATGTGGCACACCATATAAAAAGGACGGACAAGACATTCCGTTCGAAACATTCCTTGGGTTTAAAGGGGATAAAGTCCCTGATATCGATCTAAACTTCAGTGGTGAATACCAACCAAATGCCCATAATTATACGAAAGTACTGTTTGGGGAAGATTATGTTTATCGTGCAGGAACGATTGGTACCGTTGCAGAAAAAACAGCGTACGGTTATGTCAAAGGGTATGCAAATGATAACAATATGACGTTTCGAAATGCAGAAGTAGATCGTTTAGTACAAGGATGTACAGGAGTTAAACGAACGACAGGTCAACATCCAGGCGGTATTATTGTAATCCCAGACTATATGGATGTTTTTGATTTTACACCGGTTCAGTATCCAGCCGATGCCCAAGATTCTGAATGGAAAACAACGCACTTTGATTTCCATTCGATCCATGACAATGTATTAAAACTCGATATTCTTGGGCACGATGATCCGACAGTTATTCGTATGTTACAAGATTTATCTGGAATTGACCCAAAAACAATTCCAACAGACGATCCGGAAGTAATGAAAATTTTCTCTTCAACCGAATCTTTAGGTGTAACACAAGAGCAAATCGGTACGAAGACAGGTACGCTAGGTATTCCGGAGTTTGGTACGAAATTCGTTCGCCAAATGCTTGAAGATACGAAGCCATCCACATTTAGTGAGCTTGTTCAAATTTCAGGTCTTTCTCACGGAACGGATGTATGGTTAGGCAATGCGCAAGAATTGATTCATAATGGCACGTGTGTATTATCAGAAGTAATCGGTTGTCGTGATGATATTATGGTGTATTTAATTTACCAAAACCTTGATCCATCTTTTGCATTTAAAATTATGGAGTCGGTGCGAAAAGGTAAAGGATTAACGGAAGAAATGGAAGAAGAAATGCGTGCTAAAAAAGTGCCTGAATGGTATATCGATTCTTGTAAAAAGATAAAATATATGTTCCCGAAGGCGCACGCTGCTGCCTATGTTTTAATGGCTGTACGTATTGCATGGTTTAAAGTACATTATCCAATACTATATTATGCAGCATACTTTACGGTGCGTGCCGATGATTTTGATTTAATAGCGATGACACAAGGTTCAGCGATGATTCGCCAGAAAATCGATGAAATCGCAATTAAAGGTTTAGAGGCATCTACAAAAGAAAAGAACTTAATGACTGTTCTTGAAATTGCACTTGAAATGTGTGAGCGCGGTATGAGTTTCCAAAAGGTTGATTTGTATCGATCTCAGGCAAGTGAATTTATCATTGAAGGTAATACGTTAATTCCACCGTTTGATGCGATTCCTGGATTAGGAACAAACGTAGCAAAACAAATTGTTGCAGCTCGCGAGGAAGGCGAGTTTTTATCAAAGGAAGACTTACAACGCCGAGGACGTGTGTCGAAAACTTTAATCGATTACATGGATCAGCTTGGTTGTTTAGACGGTATGCCAGATGCAAATCAATTATCGCTATTCTAAACAAGGAAATCCTGTTTAAATCGAGTTCGTTTGCATTCTTTTATAAGATATGCTATCCTAATGGTAATAATTTGTTGATAAGTTTGCAGCAAAAGAGTGGGTTTCTCCCGCTCTTTTCTGTTGTCTAAGATTAGAAAACAAATTTTCCGACGTTAAACAACAGCTGTTAAGACCTCAAATTTCACCACTTGCTGGTGGAATTTGTGTTTTATTAGCGCATAGTCGACTTTAAACATGATGATTCGTTTTAAGAAGGACAGCAGCTCTGCTTAAGAAAGTAGAGTTGTGTCTCACTAATGAAAAAACAGTGGCGTAAGGAGGATATGATGAGCAAGGTTACATCAATTATTGAAGAGCTAGTAACGCCCATTACAACAGAGTTAAATTTAGAGCTTGTAGATGTCGAGTTCGTGAAAGAAGGTCGCAACTGGTTCCTGCGAGTTTATGTTGATACACCACAAGGCGGAATTGATATTGATCAATGTGCACAAGTAAGTGAGCGTCTAAGCTTATTATTGGATGAAAATGATCCGATAGAGCAAAACTATTACTTAGAAGTGTCTTCGCCTGGGGCTGAGCGACCACTGAAAAAGGAAACAGACTTTGAAAAAGCAGTTGGTAAATATATTTATGTAAAAACGTATGAGCCAATCAAAGACATGAAAGAATTCCAAGGATACTTGACTGCATATAATGAGGAAGGTTTATCGATGGAAGTTCGCATTAAAACACGTAAAGTAAACGTACAAATTGAAAAAGAAAAAGTCGCGCAAGCACGCTACGCGATTGACTTTTCAGATAAGCAAATTTAGGAGTGAAACAAAAATGAATAGTGATTTACTAGATGCTTTAACAGCACTGGAAGAGCAGAAAGGCATTTCAAGAGATGTATTAATTGAGGCGATCGAAGCGGCGTTAGTAACGGCTTATAAGCGTAATTTTAATCAAGCACAAAACGTACGTGTAGATTTAAATTTAGATACAGGTTCTATGATTGTATACTCTCGTAAAGATGTTGTAGAAGAAGTAGAAGATGATCGTCTAGAAATTTCATTAGAAGATGCTAAAATGATTAATCCTGTTTATGAAGTGGGTGATGTGTTAGAGCAAGAAGTAACACCACGTAACTTCGGTCGTATCGCTGCTCAAACGGCAAAGCAAGTAGTAACGCAACGTGTGCGTGAAGCTGAGCGTGGTCGCATTTATGAGGAATATGTAGATTCAATAGATGATATTATGGTTGGTACAATCGAACGTCAAGATCAACGAAATATTTACGTTTCACTTGGCAAGGTAGAAGCGGCTTTACCTGTAAATGAACAAATTCAAGGAGAGGTATATAAGCCACAATCGAAGGTACGCGTTTATATTACAAAAGTAGAACGCACTACGAAAGGTCCTCAAATTATCGTTTCTCGTACACATCCAGGCTTATTACGTCGCTTATTTGAAATGGAAGTTCCTGAAATTTATGATGGAACTGTAGAGATTAAATCGATTGCACGTGAAGCGGGCGATCGCTCAAAAATTTCAGTTTATGCACACAATGAAGAAGTAGATCCAGTAGGCTCTTGTGTAGGTGCTAAAGGTGCGCGTGTACAAACAATCGTAAATGAGTTAAACGGTGAGAAAATCGATATTGTTGAATGGTCAGAAGATCCGGTTGTATTTGTTGCAAATGCTTTAAGCCCATCGAAAGTATTAGATGTGCAAGTAAACGAAGAAGAAAAATCAACAACCGTTGTTGTACCTGATTATCAACTATCACTTGCAATCGGTAAGCGTGGTCAAAATGCACGTCTTGCAGCAAAATTAACAGGTTGGAAAATCGATATTAAGAGTGAAACGGATGCACGTGAATTAGGTATTTATCCTAATGAAGCAAGCACATTCGTTCCACAATATGATGAAGAAATAGAATACGATTTATACGCGGACGACGAAGAATAATCAAATATTGTACGTTGTTACTTTAGTGAGGTGAATTCTGATGTCGACAAATAAGAAGATTCCATTGCGCAAATGTGTAGCAACAGGCGAAATGCTTCCGAAAAAAGCGATGATTCGTGTAGTTCGCTCAAAAGAAGGCGAAGTGTCTGTTGATTCAACAGGCAAAAAATCTGGTCGTGGTGCATATGTATCAAAATCAGAGGAAGCAGTTGAACTAGCGCGTAAGAAAAATATTTTAGAACGTCAATTAGAGGCGAAAATTCCGGATGAAATTTACGAGGAACTAATCACGTTAATTCGCAGGGAGTCGATTTTATGACGAATCAGCCAGTGCTACAACTGCTAGGATTAGCGGCAAGGGCACGTAAAGTCATTTCCGGTGAAGAACTAGTCGTAAATGAAATTCGACATGGTAAAGCTAAACTAGTATTACTTGCATCTGATGCATCTGCGAATACTAGCAAAAAATTGACAGATAAATGTACGTATTACAACGTTGAGTTACATGTTTTTGGAGATCGTTATGATCTAGGACATGCTACAGGGAAAGAGGCCCGTGTCGCGTTAGCTATTACAGATAGCGGTTTTGCGAAGAAAATATCTAGTCTACTCAACGAAAAATAATCGGGGGTGAGCAGATGAGCAAAGTAAGAGTTCATGAATATGCGAAAAAGGTAAATAAAACGAGTAAAGAAGTAATTGAACAGCTAGGTAAGTTTAATATGCCTGTGAAAAATCATATGGCTGTACTAGAAGCTAATGCTGTATCAAAACTTGATTCTGTCTTTAAGCAAGCAGCAGAACCGAAAAAAGCAACTCCTTCAAAAGAACCTGCAAAAGTACAAGAGAAAAAGCAAGAAGCGCGCCCACAAGCGTCAAACCAACAACGAAGAACAAATAATACTTTACAAGAAAATAAATCATCGTCTTCGGGCGAAAAACTAAATAACAAAGGTAGCCAAAATAGAAATATGACACAAAATAACAATAATAACCGCAGTGGCGGTAATAACTCGAATAATAACAATCGTAACAACAATAACAAGGGTGGTTTCCAACAACGCCGTAAGCCTGGGATTAATGGTGGTAAACGTCGTACGCATCGTCCAGCACCACAACCAATGGTGCAGAAGGAATTACCAGAAAAAATTACTTTCTACGAATCACTATCAGTAGCAGAGCTTGCGAAAAAATTACACCGTGAGCCATCTGAAATTATTAAAAAATTATTCATGCTTGGCGTTATGGCAACAATTAACCAAGAGTTAGATAAAGATGCAATCGAATTAATTTGTGCAGACTACGGTGTAGAAGTAGAAGAAGAAGTGCGAATCGATATTACAGATTTAGAAACGCACTTTGAAACGACTGAAGAAGTAGACGAATCATTACTTGAGGAACGTCCTCCGGTTGTAACGATTATGGGACACGTTGACCACGGTAAAACGACGTTACTTGACTCAATCCGCAACACAAAAGTAACAGCGGGTGAAGCTGGTGGGATTACGCAACATATTGGTGCGTACCAAGTAGAAGTAGATGGCAAGAAAATTTCATTCTTAGATACACCAGGGCATGCCGCGTTTACAACAATGCGTGCACGTGGTGCGAAAGTAACAGACTTAGCGATTATTGTAGTAGCAGCAGATGACGGTGTAATGCCTCAAACAGTTGAAGCAATCAACCACGCAAAAGCAGCAGAAGTACCAATTATTGTAGCGGTAAACAAAATGGATAAACCATCAGCAAATCCAGACCGCGTAATGCAAGAATTAACAGAGCATGGCCTTGTACCAGAAGCTTGGGGTGGAGATACTATTTTCGTACCAATCTCAGCGTTAAAAGGTGAAGGAATTGATGAGCTATTAGAAATGATTTTATTAACTGCAGAAGTAGCAGAATTAAAAGCAAATCCAAAACGTTCAGCAATAGGTACTGTTATTGAAGCCCAGTTGGATAAAGGTCGCGGTTCTGTGGCAACATTATTAGTACAGGATGGTACATTACGTGTTGGTGACCCAATCGTAGTAGGTCATGCTTACGGTCGCGTTCGTGCGATGGTAAACGACATCGGCCGTCGCGTAAAAGAAGCTGGTCCATCTACACCAGTTGAAATTACAGGTCTTAACGATGTACCACAAGCAGGTGATCGTTTCGTAGTATTTGAAGACGAGAAAACAGCACGTCAAGTTGGTGAATCTCGTGCGATGACAGCAATTCAAGCACAACGTTCTGAAAAGCAACGTGTAACGCTTGATAACTTATTCGAGCAAATGAGTCAAGGCGATGTGAAAGAATTAAACTTAATTGTAAAAGCAGACGTACAAGGTACTGTAGAAGCAATGGCTGCATCATTAATGAAAATTGATGTTGAAGGCGTTAACGTTAAAATTATCCATACAGGTGCGGGTGCGATTACTGAATCAGATATTTCGCTTGCAGCGGCTTCAAATGCCATCGTAATTGGCTTCAACGTTCGTCCGGATGTAAATGCGAAACGCGCAGCTGAAGAAGAAGGCGTAGATATCCGTTTACACCGCGTTATTTACAAAGTAATCGAAGAAATCGAAGCAGCGATGAAAGGTATGTTAGACCCTGAATATGAAGAAAAAATCATCGGTCAAGCAGAAGTTCGTCAAACGATTAAAGTATCAAAAGTTGGTACGATTGCAGGTTCTTATGTAACTGAAGGGAAAATGCAACGTGATGCTGGCGTACGTATTATCCGTGAAGGTATTGTTGTATTTGAAGGCGAGTTAGACTCATTAAAACGCTTCAAAGACGATGCAAAAGAAGTAGCTAAAGGTTACGAATGTGGTATTACAATTAAAAACTACAATGACATTAAAGAAGGCGACATTATCGAAGCTTTCGTAATGGAAGAAATTAAACGCGCATAATGATCGTTTATGTGGAAGTTGAGTTTATTATTCAAACTGCCCATTCGTTAAAAGAAAAGCGTGCTGTTTTGCAGCGTATGATTACACGCACAAAACAAAAATTCAACGTTTCTGTTGCGGAAATCGATTTTCAAGATGTGTGGCAGCGTACACGTATTGCGGTAGTAACAGTTGCTTCTGCAAAAGAAGCGGCTGACCGCGAGATGAATCATGCGCTACACTATTTACAGTCAAATCCGGAATGGGAAATGCTTGATTCATGGCGTGAATACTTATAAGTAAATGAATTTCATACCATACTTGAAATTGTGTAGTGTAACTTCTTAGATATAAATAAAGGTGGTGACATGTATGTCTCTACGTTCTAACCGTGTAGCTGAGCAAATGAAAAAAGAGCTTGGTGAAATTATTACTCGTAAAATTAAAGACCCTCGTGTAGGTTTCGTTACAGTAACAGATGTTGATGTAACAGGTGACTTACAGCAGGCTACAGTTTATATTACGTCTTTAGGGAACGAACGTGAGCGTGCAGAAACGTTGAAAGCATTAGAAAAAGCATCAGGCTTTATTCGCTCAGAAATCGGTTCTCGCATTCGTTTACGTCGTACACCGGAAATTTCCTTTGCATTCGATTCTTCAATCGAATACGGGAATAAAATTGATGAATTATTACGTTCTCTACATGAAGAGAAATAATTTTTAGTGGATAAGAAAGTATAAGCTTTTCAAGGAAATCCACATAAGAAAAGACATCATTTCACGCTATTTTGGCGTGAAATGTGTTTTTCTAATGATGAGCCTGACGCATTACTGCGGCAGGCTTTTCTAATGTTAGACGATAAAAAGGTCATATATAATTAGCCTTTTTACCAAAATATATGTTTGATATTTAGTTAAATAAAACATTTCATAGCCATTCGCGCCGGCCGCCAAACCGCATGAGCCAACTGTGTTGGCTCATACGGTTCGTTCTGCGGCAGGCTTAAGCGCGAATGGAGTGAGGATTGCGTTTTATCATGTAAAAAAAGGCACAACAATTCTATTTCTTTTTTGAATATATATAAGTCGAATTTAATATTTACACAAGGAAAGCAAAGTCGCATTTGCGCCTAGCATGCCGCATGAACGTGAAGAATGAGACCGCACGGCCAGTGCAAATGCTTGGTTCAAAATTTATTTCAAACGCCATAGTAGAAGTTTTTATAAATGTTGGAAGAATTACACCACCTACTCAAGCGAAAAAGGAGCATGCTTATGAACGGCATTTTACCATTATGGAAAGAACGTGGCATGACGAGTCATGATTGCGTATTTAAACTACGAAAAATTTTAAAAACAAAAAAAGTTGGTCATACAGGTACACTAGATCCAGGTGTTGAAGGAGTGCTACCAATCTGTATCGGTCAAGCTACACGTATTGCAGAATATTTAACAGACGCCGGAAAAACGTATGAAGCTGTTGTAGCAATTGGTCGTACGACAACGACGGAAGATGCAGAGGGAGAAACAGTAGAGCGAGATACGACGAATAAATCTTTTACACGTACACAAATTCTACAGGCACTTAAAACACTGACAGGTGATATCCAGCAAACACCGCCGATGTTCTCAGCTGTAAAAGTAAACGGTAAAAAGCTGTATGAATATGCGCGTGCAGGTCAAACAGTCGAGCGTCCAACTCGTCAAGTAACGATTTATGAATTAGAGCTATTAAGTGAAGAGGAAAATTTCGAAGGACAAGACGTGTATTTTTCCATTCGTATCAAGTGCAGTAAAGGTACGTATATTCGCACACTTGCTGTGCAAATTGGTGAGGCATTAGGCTACCCAGCACATATGCATGAGCTTGTACGTACAGCATCCGGTACATTTTCAAAAGAAAATTGTTTAACATTAGCACAAGTGGCTGAAAAAGTAGAGGCACAAGATACAAGTTTTATTTTGCCTGTCGAGTATGCACTAAGTGATTATCCGTACGTTGAAATTGACGATACAAATCGCAAGCAAATTTTTAATGGACAAGTACTTCCGATTCATCCATTATTAAAAGTAAATGAGAAATTAGTGTTTGGGATTGAAGGGAAAGCATTCGCGGTTTATATAAAACATCCGACAAAGGAAGGTCAAATGAAGCCGGACAAAATGTTCCCTGAAATCGATTAGGAGGTACCAATGGACGTTATTCATTTAAAATACCCACATCAGCTTGAAACAACTGAAGGCCCTTATTCACTAGCAATTGGTTTTTTTGATGGGGTACATCGCGGACATCAGGCAGTGATTCAATCAGCAATTGATACAGCAAAGGAAAAAAATTTAAAAAGCGCAGTGATGACATTTGATCCGCATCCATCTATTGTATTAGGTGGACGCAATGAAAAAGTATTTTATATTACACCGCTTCAACAAAAGCTTGATACTTTGCGGAAATTAAATGTAGATACAGTGTTTGTTGTTCATTTCACATCCGATTTTGCCAAGCTTTCACCAGAAGCTTTTGTACAGCACTTTATTCGTGATTTGCGTGTTTTGCATGTTACAGCAGGATTTGACTTTTCATTTGGTGCATTTGGTAAAGGAAATATGGCATTAATGCAACAGCTAAGTGGTGAAGATTTTGGTGTAACGATTGTGGAAAAATACGAGGATGGAGCAGAAAAAATTAGTTCTACTCGTATTCGAAAAGCATTGAAAGAGGGCAATATGGAAGAAGTACGCACGTTGCTTGGTCGTGCATTTGAAGTACCAGGCATCGTTATTCATGGTGATAAACGCGGTCGTACACTTGGCTTCCCAACAGCGAATGTACAGAGCATGAGGGGATGCTTTATTCCTGCGACAGGTGTTTATGCAGTGAAAATTTTAGTGCAAAATGAATGGTTTGATGGGGTATGTAATGTTGGTTATAAACCGACGTTTAAAGATCCAAATAACAAGCAATTAACAATCGAAGTACATATATTTAACTTCGATAAAAATATTTACGGTGAAGAAGTTGTCGTTGGCTGGTATCACCGCATTCGTAGTGAACAAAAGTTCAATGGCATTGATGAACTAATTGCGCAAATTGAACAAGATAAAAAACAAGCAATCGATTATTTAAAGAACCGTGCATAATAGTTGATTGTCTATACAGAATATGTTAAGATTCATTAGTACGAAACACCGTATGAACCTTAGCTCGGCTTTCCGATACTCCGACGATTGCTTAGCTTTTGGGGATATTTAAATATTTAGGAGGTCCATTCAACATGGCAATTACAAAAGAACGCAAAAACGAAATTATCGCTGAGTACCGCACTCACGAGAGCGACACTGGTTCTCCAGAAGTACAAATCGCTGTATTAACTGCAGAAATCAACGCTTTAAACGCTCACTTACGTACTCACAAAAAAGATTTCCACTCTGAGCGTGGTCTTCTTAAAATGGTAGGTCGTCGTCGTCACTTATTAAAATACTTACGTGAGACTGACGTACAACGTTACCGTGAATTAATCAACAAACTTGGATTACGTCGCTAATCTGATCAAAAAGCGGGAACTTTCCCGCTTTTTCTTTATGTTTTAAGTGAAATAATCATCTCCTAAATTGTTAATATAAAAATTCAAGTAATTTATTGAAAATATTTAGCATAGAAAACGCTTTTTTGATACACTAACTATGGTACATAATAAAGTAACGTAGTGTGTTTTAATGTAGAAAGGGGTTCATTAGATGAACGACAAAAAAGTCTATTCATACGAATGGGCTGGCCGTCCTTTAGTAGTAGAAGTAGGACAGTTAGCAAAACAAGCAAATGGCGCAGCATTAGTGCGTTATGGTGAAACAGCAGTATTAGCTACTGCAACAATGTCAAAATCTCCAAAGCCATTAGATTTCTTCCCACTAACAGTGAACTATGAAGAACGTCTATACGCTGCAGGAAAAATTCCTGGTGGCTTCATTAAACGTGAAGGGCGCCCATCTGAACAAGCAGTATTAACAAGTCGTTTAATCGACCGCCCAATCCGCCCAATGTTCCCAGACGGCTTCCGTAATGAAGTACAAGTAATCTCAATGGTTATGTCAAACGATCAAGATTGTCCTTCAGACGTGGCGGCAATGTTCGGTTCATCATTAGCTTTAGCGGTTTCAGATATCCCGTTTGATGGTCCAATTGCAGGTGTGCATGTTGGATACATTAATGGTGAGTTCGTTGTAAACCCAACAGTAGAGCAAGCTGCCCAGTCAACAGTGCACTTAACAGTAGCTGGTAACAAAGACGCAATCAACATGGTAGAAGCAGGTGCACTTGAAGTACCTGAAGAAATTATGCTAGAAGCAATTATGTTTGGTCATGAAGAAATTAAAAAGCTAATCGCCTTCCAAGAGCAAATCGTCGCGGAAGTGGGTAAAGAAAAATTAGAAGTAACACTTTATGAGCTAGATGCTGAATTAACAGCTGCTATTAAAGAAGCTTGTGAAGCAGAAATGAACACAGCAATTCAAACTGTAGACAAGCAAGAACGTGAAGAAAATATTACGGCTGTTAAAACACGCATCATTGAAGCTTACGAGGCTGAAGAAGCTGATGAAGAAACGATGAAGCAAGTAAAAGCTATTTTAGATAAAATGGTTAAAGACGAAGTACGTCGTTTAATTACAGAAGATAAAATCCGCCCAGATGGTCGTAAACAAGACGAAATTCGTCCACTTTCATCTGAAGTTGATTTATTACCACGTACACACGGTTCAGCATTATTTACACGTGGACAAACACAAGCATTATCAATTTGTACATTAGGTGCTTTAGGTGACGTACAAATTATCGATGGCCTTGGTGTAGAAGAATCGAAACGCTGGATGCATCACTACAACTTCCCTCAATTCTCAGTAGGGGAAACAGGTCCAATGCGTGGTCCTGGTCGTCGTGAAATCGGTCACGGTGCATTAGGTGAACGTGCATTACTTGCTGTAATTCCTGACGAAGAGACATTCCCATACGCAATCCGTTGTGTATCAGAAGTACTTGAATCAAACGGTTCTACTTCTCAAGCATCGATTTGTGCGTCAACAATGGCAATGATGGCTGCGGGTGTACCGCTAAAAGCACCAGTTGCAGGTATTGCAATGGGTCTTGTGAAAAAAGGCGAGCACTATACAGTATTAACAGATATTCAAGGGATGGAAGACCATTTAGGTGATATGGACTTTAAAGTTGCAGGTACAGCTAAAGGTGTAACAGCACTTCAAATGGATATTAAAATCGACGGTCTTTCTCGCGATATTTTAGAAGAGGCATTAACACAAGCGAAAATTGGTCGTATGCAAATTTTAGAGCATATGCTTTCAACAATTGCACAGCCACGCGAGTCTCTATCTAAATACGCACCGAAAATTATTTCAATCAAAATTAACCCTGACAAAATCCGTGATGTTATTGGACCAGGTGGTAAACAAATTAACAAAATTATTGATGAAACAGGTGTTAAGATTGATACAGAGCAAGACGGTACAATCTACATCGCATCTTCTGATGAAGCAATGATTAATCGTGCAAAAGAAATTATCGAGTCGATCGTACGTGAAGCAAAAGTTGGCGAGTACTACATGGCAACTGTAAAACGTATCGAAAAATTCGGTGCATTCTGTGAAATCTTCCCAGGTAAAGATGGTTTATTACACATTTCTGAAATCCAAGAAGAACGTACGAAGCAAGTAGAAGATGTATTAAAGCTAGGCGATCAACTACTTGTGAAATGTATCGAGATCGACAATCAAGGTCGCGTAAACTTATCTCGCAAAGTAGTGATCAAAGAAGAAAAAGAGCGAGCTGAACAGCAGTAATATTGATGAATGGCTTGCATGAAGCGTGTCATATTAGAAAGAGAGAGGTTGTACTTCGGTGCAGCCTCTTTTTAAATAAGAGAGGGAATTATGGTAACAGTAACTACATGTAAAAATGGTGTGAGAATTGTATCAGAGCAAATCGATCATGTGCGCTCGCTATCTGTTGGTGTTTGGGTGAATGCAGGGTCGCGTTATGAGCTCGCAGAAGAAAATGGTATTACGCATTTTATTGAACATATGCTGTTTAAAGGAACAAAAACTCGTTCGGCTCGTCAAATCGCAGAGGAGTTTGACCGTATCGGTGGGGAAATCAATGCTTTTACATCAAAAGAAAATACGTGCTATTATGCAAAGGTACTAGACCATCATGGTGAATTAGCAATCGATATTTTAGCGGATATGTTTTTCAATTCCGCATTCTTACCTGAAGAAATTGAGCGTGAGCGCGGCGTTGTACTCGAAGAAATTTATATGAGTGAAGATGCGCCAGACGATGACGTACACGAAATTCTTTGGAGTGTTATGTATCCAGATGATGCGCTCGGTCGTCCGATTTTAGGGACAGCACAAACATTGGCGAAGTTTGATGCGGAGATGATTCGTCACTACATGGCGAAACATTACACACCGCAAAATGTTGTCATTTCTGTAGCAGGAAATATTGAAGCAGGTTTACTAGAAAAAGTAGAAGAGCTATTTGGTTCATTCGAGGCGTCTCCGTTAGCGGAAGAAGCGGTATTAACGTATCCGAAATTCCATGCAGGTGAGATTGTTAAAATAAGAGATACAGAGCAAGCACATATTGCCATTTCGTTCCCCGCGATTAGTGTGAAAGATCCGAATATGTATAGCTTTATCGCGCTGAATAATATTATTGGTGGCAATATGAGCTCCCGTCTATTTCAAGAAGTACGTGAAGAGCGCGGCTTAGCTTATTCAGTATTTTCTTATCAATCATGCTATGCTGATGTTGGTGCCTTTACAATTTACGCAAGTGCATCCAAGCAAAACTTAGATACGTTGCAACATCAAATCGATAAAACGCTATTTGAGCTCGTTACAGGTGGGGTGACAGAGGAAGAACTTGAAAATGCCAAGGAACAGCTAAAAGGAAGCTTCGTGCTCGGTTTAGAAGGCACAGAGTCGCATATGAACCGCAACGGTGTAAACGAGCTAGTCCATCAAGGCATCCACCGCTCCGTAGACGAAATTCTAGAGCGTATTGATGCCATTTCAATGGAGTCAATCGATGCATTAATTGAGAAAATTTTAAAAGCAGAGCCGGCCATTGCAATTATTGGCCCGAAATAATGAAAAGCTACGCTAGACCGGATTACTTTGGTTAGCGTAGCTTTTTTGTTATTGGTGGAAGCTTCTAAAAAGTAGCTGAACAATAAAAAAATAATATCTTTTAAAAAATTTCCTTCTTTTCAAAATAAGCAATATTGCCCTTCATACGCCAATAATAAAAGACAACAGCAAGTATTGGCGCTATGAGAAGCCTTAAATAAATGGTTGGCTCATGCTCAATCAAATATAATAATGCATGTGGAATTAAAATGATTATAGAGCCTAACATACTAAGCATATTTTCACCAAAACCAATTTCCGGCTTTTCATTTGTAAATAAAAAATATTGCTCAATTGCCGAGCAAACAATGGCACAAGCAAAAAAGCCAAGGAAAAAGGACAAGTTTTCTGTAATATTGTTCTTTAATTGGAACGGTAATATGATGCTAAACGTCATGATAATAAAGAGTAATGAAAGTAAGGCTATACTTTTTACGACCTTCTCCCGCGCAATAGGCATAATAGCAAGCAAACGATAAAAATGATTTGATGAAACGAAAAATGAGTTCGATAAAAAACTAACAGATAAAAAGTAGCAGATTATAGTAAGCTGCATCGTATCAATCTTTGTAGACAAGAAGACGCCTATCCCAATAATGATGGCTAAATAAAATAACAGCATTTTTTTTCTCAATTGCCATTGTAATTTTAATAATGCTAACATTTTTAGCACCTCCTTATGCAAAATCTTTCTTTTCAAATAATCTGACAGAATAGTTTATTTGAAATCTCGTAAGCATGAACAGCGCTATTGAGAGAATACTAAGTATAGCGAGTGAGCTTGTTGTATAAGTAATACTTTGTAACAAGTCAAAAACGCTACGATAGCCACCAAACATAAATAAAAGCATTATAACGGCTAGAAATAAACTTGACGCTTTTTGAAAACGGTAATGAAGCCAAAATAAAGTATTGCCGAAAATAAATGTCATGCAAAGAGTTAGGAGTAACATTCCTATGAATAAGGAAAGTGAAAATTGTTGTGAAAGGGCTGAATAAAGTAATAATAACAAAACAAAGATTGAACCGAAAATGGAGCAATAAGCAAAGTAATAATTATAGTGGGCTGCCACAATTATTTTTGCGTGAATTGGCATAATATTGTACATCGACATATATGTATCTTGGATATCTAATGCTTTAAGTGACATATAACCTACGCTCCCAAGATAGCTAAAAAATAGGAGGGGGGCTGAATCGCCAATCATAGCGAAAAAAATACCTATAATTGAAGTGAGAACGCCGCATAGAACAAGTTCTGTTTGTGTATCCGATAAATATCGACGAACTAATTGAGCTGTTGTCAACGTTACTTCTCTCCTTTCACAAAGAACACCATTAAGTCTTCAATAGAAGGCCTTTCAAGCTCGAATATGCTACTGACTTTAGAACGTGTTACAAGCATTTCTAGCCCAAATGCCGCACGTCTTTTCCCGATAATAGCATCAGTCGGTATATCTTTAACTTGCTCTTTTGTTCCTTTCCATAATGCATAATCGTGTAATAGAACATCCTTATTATCGCTGAAAAGTACTTCTCCCTTTTGAATAAACGTTAAGCTATCTGCTATTTTTTCTAAATCACTCGTAATATGTGAGGAAAAAAGAATTGAATGTTCTGGATTTTCCATATAATCGAGCAGTAAATCGAGCACCTCATCCCGCACAACTGGGTCAAGGCCACTCGTTGGTTCATCTAAAATAAGTAGTTTTGGATGATGGGCAAGTGCAAGAGCTAGTCCGAGCTTCATTTTCATGCCACGAGATAGTTTACTAACTTTTGTTAGTCTCGATACATCAAGTATTTCAAGCAACTTAAAAAAATAGGAACGGTCCCAATTTGTATAAACGACCTCATAAAAATTACATAATTCGTAACCTGTTAATGAATCAGGCACATGTAGTTCATCAAAGACTACACCGATATGTTGCTTGAGTTCCGTTTTGTTATGCTTTTGTCCAAATAATAAAATCTCACCTGTTGTAATTTTTAACATGTTAAGCAAGCACTTTATAGTTGTTGACTTCCCAGCCCCATTTTGTCCGATAAAGCCCATAACCGTGCCTTGTTCTACGGTGAATGTTATATTTTTTAGCTGGAAATTACCGAGCTTTTTATAAACCCCTTTTACTTCAATCGCATTCATTCTCATTCCTCCTCCAAAAGTATAGAAAGTAGCTGCTCTATTTCTTCTTTTGAGACGTTTGCTGTTTTTGCTAAATGAAAAGCTTTCGTTAAG
>JBJEFO010000132.1:0-4396 GCA_051874135.1 Lysinibacillus sp. | reverse complement strand
GTATGAAGTAAAGAATTATCTGCTAATGAGTAAGTCTTTCACACAAACTATTTAATACACGCTTACACTTTTTGGCACAGAAAAAAGGAGCGACCTATAAGCTAAATGCTTATAAATCGCTCCTTACGAGTTTATTCATTTACTTTTCGTTCTTCTTCATCTTCATTTAATACTTCTTCAGATATAGTAGGTAAAATTGGTTGCTCAACTGTACTTGTTAATGCACCATTGCTTGCACGTTTGTCTTTCAGTTCAAAATAAGCATCTAAAACTTCGCGTGCAATGTGGTTATTATAAGAAGTATAGTTCGAAAAATTCGTTGTAGCCCATGGAATTACAACGGCATATGCTACTTCTGGATTTTCAAATGGCGCATAACCGACATGAACAAGATTTAATGTATTTGTTCCATATTTCTCTTTTTGTGGACCATAGTATACTACCTCTGCAGTACCTGTTTTACCAGCAGCTGTATAAGGCGTATCATAAAATTTACTTCGAGCTGAACCATATGAACCAACATATACGCGGCGTAAACCTTCTTGTACATGTTTGATTTCTTTATCCGTATTCGAAATACGGTTTAAAATCTTTGGTTTCACTTCTTCTACTAACGTCCCTAGCGTTTCGCCATCTGAAGAAGGATTGCGAATTTCTTTTAGCATACGTGGCTGAATACGATAACCACCATTTGCGATTGTTGAAATATATTGCGCTAATTGTAACGGTGTATACGTATCGAACTGACCGATTGCTAAGTCAAGCAGTTTCCCCGGTGTATCCATAACACCTTGATAACCACCCATTTCACCAGGTAGATCAATTCCCGTATTAACACCTAATCCAAATTGTGCATAGCCATTTCGCATACGTTGAAGCGTATCATCTTTTACCCTTAATCCCATATTTGGATAATAATTAGTTCCACCCATTTTAATTGCAAGTTGGAACATATAAGAGTTGGAAGATTGCTCCAAAGCTCTTAAGTCATTCATGGCAATTGCCCCACCACGGTTAAATATCGAGCTTTTGGTTGCTGTACCCGCAAGCTTAATCGGTTGGTCAACTAAAACCGTACCTGGTGTAATTACACCTTCACTATATGCCGTTAATACCGTGGCAGCTTTCACTGTTGACCCCGCTTCATAAGCTGTTGTGAACGTACCGTAAGAATAATCAACCAAATATCGTTCACCCGTGTCTTCATCATATTCGATTTTTTTACCGACCATCGATAAGATTTCGCCGGTATTTGGATCCATCATGACATAAAAGGCACGATCTAAAAGTGACGAGCTACCGCCAGCTTTCATTTGTAATAAATACTTTTCAACAATTTGCTCTGCTTGTTGTTGAAGTTCCATATCAATTGTTGTTACTAAATCTTTCCCTGGTTCACCTTCATATGTCGTAACTGTTTCAACTACTTGACCTTGTTTATTCGTTAAGTTTTTAACGACTGCTTTTTCCCCTTGTAGTAATTCCTCATATTGCGCTTCAAAATAACTTTCACCAACGCGATCATTTCGAGAGTATTCTCGCGCTAAATAGTAATTCAGCTTACTTTTCGGAATCCCCTTACTCGGTGTTGTTGTACGGCCAAGAACGGCTAGTGAAGCTAAACGTACACGTTTCCAATCTGTTATTGTATTGACACCCGGCAATTCAGTTAATCGCTCAGATACTAACGCAAATTCTTCATTTGATACATTTTCACTTTTAATAATTTGTGGTGATAAATTATAACCTGACGTCATTTCACGATAAATCGCTAATACTTCTAAATCAAAATCTGTCAGCTGTGCTAACTCTTCTTCTGTAATACGTTCTCGTATACGGCGATCGTATTCAGCATTCACTTCTTTTTCTTCGATGTTTTCATTTGCAAGACGGAACTCTTTCATTTCTGCGTCTGTTACTTTTGCTTTTGCGGCATCATTGTTTTTTAAGATCCAGAAATCTTGCTTATCACGATATGTTACACGATTTGTCGGCATATCGATCAGTTGTGCTAAATCTTCAGCCACTTCTATCATTTCAGCAGTTTTAGTCGTTGGTAATTTCGTATAAGTAATTGCATTTTCCGGCTTATTATCGACTAAAATGCGCCCGTAACGGTCATAAATTCGTCCGCGCGGAACACTCGTATTTACTTTTACTTCTTCCATACTCGCAAGTTTAAGTACATATTCCTCGCCTTTCACAATTTGTAAGTACCCTAGACGGAAAATAAGAATGGAGAACATTAAAAATATCGAAAAGAAAAGGACGTTCATGCGGAATGTTAAGCTTGCACGCTGATTCGCTTTCATATTGCGTTTTTTATTCATAGGTTTTCGCATTTAAAGTTCCCCTTTCTTGTAAACTATTTTTTACGATGAAACAAAAAACCACGCCCTTTAGTATACCATCATCTACTATAAAAAAGTAGTGATGCTCACGAACATTATCTATTTTGACTGTATGTATAGCAAAAAAGTTTCCCATCATGTTAAATAAATATAGAGGTGAAATAGATGGAGATACTCGCTGTTGGTATAGGCGGTGCAATAGGTGCATCTTTACGTTTTTTTCTTAGTCAAATAATTGTTTATGAAGCAGGATTTCCACTCGCTACATTTAGCGCAAATTTAATTGGTTGCTTTATACTTAGCTACTTGCTTAGCGGCAAACTGCTTAACACTTATCCTAAAATAAAGCTTGCTTTAACGACTGGATTACTCGGGTCCTTCACTACTTTTTCGACCTTCAGTAGTGAAACAATCTCACTCATTTCTAATCAATTATACGGAATGGCTTTTATTTATGTGTTACTGTCAGCTATAGGTGGTCTTTTGCTAAGCTTTGTTGGCTATAAACTTGGTAGTGGAGGTCATATAATATGATTTCTGTAATGCTTGGTGGTTTTTTCGGTGCAATGAGTCGATTTTTAATTAATAAAGCATTATGCTTTATTAATAAAGGGTTTCCGTTTCCTACACTTATTATTAATAGTATCGGCTCCTTTTTATTAGGAATCGTTTTAGCAAGCGAAATGTCACAACCAATTTATCAATTAATTGGAATCGGCTTTTTAGGTGCTTTTACAACATTCTCTACGTTCAGTTATGAGACGCTTCAATTAATAACAAAAGGCCAATTCATTTTAGCTACTTACTATTGTGTAGGAAGTATTATTTTAGGAGCAAGTGCTCTTTTCCTTGCTCTGTGGATATTTTAAGGAGTGAAATTTTATGAAAAAATGGCTATTAATCCTTTTACTTATTTGTTGTCTTCCCTTTCAGACAAATGCGCAAACAACCTTTAGCGATGTACAGCCAAATAGCGAGATGGGACAGGCTGTTAGCAATTTAGTAAATCGAGGCATTATTAGCGGATATCAAGATGGCACATATCGTCCAAATCAAGCAATTACCCGAGCGCAAGCAGCCAAAATTTTAGCGGGCGTGTTAAAACTTGATACAACAACTGCACAGGCAACCTTTACAGATGTGCCTGTTACATACGAGCATTACGGAGCAATTGCCGCACTAGCAGAGAAAAAAATTTTAAACGGCTATACAGATGGTACATTTAAACCAAATCAGCCAATTACCCGCGCTCAAATGGCCAAAATACTTGCGAATGCTTTCGAACTTTCAAGTGTCTTTAAAACATTGCCTTTTACAGATGTAAATGTACAAGCTGAATCGTTTCGTTATATTAACGCGCTTTATAGCTATGCCATTACAACAGGGACAAGCGCTTCGACATATTCCCCAGGAAATCGCGTTACGCGCGGTCAGCTAGCAGTATTTATTACACGGGCTGAAAACACGGAGAAACAAACACTCTTGCTAAATATGCAAGATGAAGGATACATAAACATTGCAAATTGGTCTACCAATTCAGATGTATTCCATGTTGTAGCTTCTGGCAATGAGCTTCATGTGCTACCACGAAAAGTAGGAACAGGTCAGCTACTTGTCTCAGGCATTTCTAACTTAACGACTGTTCAACAAACAAACTATACCCTTTATAAAGTACAAGTGAAAAATGTGAGTAACCAGCTCCAGTTAACAGCTGAAAAAAGCAATCTCATTGAAGGGCTGACGCATAATGCCTATTTTTATACATACGATTCGCTTCAATTAAACTTTGTGCCAACAGCCGTTGAAATGACGACTGTTTACAATGAGCGCGTACCGACAAGTCATTATTTTGTTGGACGTGCATCAAACGGCATTGAATTATCTGTTTACCAACCAGGTACATATCGAATGACATTACGTAACGGCACGCAAGCAAAAACATTTAAAGTGCATGTAGAAATAAAAGATTTTGAAACTGTTCTAACAATTTATCCTGCATAGAAAAAAGTCGATTAGGAATATGCCCTAATCGACTTTTTACATTA
>JBJEFO010000131.1:0-4399 GCA_051874135.1 Lysinibacillus sp. | reverse complement strand
TAAAAATGGCAAGTGCATTTAATAATATGTCATTAATATGACTGCTACCCCCGGTAAATTGGCATACAAATAGGAGAAAGGACTGTCCTAAAAAGAACGAGTCCTTTCATCTCTTATACAAACTTCACTCTTCCTGCTTCAATGGCAATTTCAGCATCTGAATGTGGATATTTTTTATCTTCAATTATTTGATAGTCTTCATGCCCTTTACCAGCGAAAATAATAATATCTCCTGGATTTGCTACGCTGACTGCATGGCGTACTGCCTCAGCACGATCGCCAATACAAACATAATTTTCATGTAACATTCCTTTTGCAAGGTCACCTGTAATGCTATCATACGGCTCATAACGCGGGTCATCCGTTGTTAATACAACATACTCTGCAGCGGATGCTTTTTCTGCCATTGCAGGACGTTTCGATTTATCGCGATTACCACCTGTCCCAACGAGGAATATTATTTTTTTACCTTCTTTTTTATATGGCAGTGCTGCCTGAATCGCCTTTTCAATTGCATCTGGTGTATGCGCGTAATCGATAAAAATTTGAATCGGTAAATCTGTTTGTACTTTTTCCATACGTCCTTTTACTGGCGGAAGCTTTTCAATTTGCTCGACAATCAATTCAATCGCAAAGCCTCGTGCATAAAATGTTGCAGTTGCAGCAAGCACATTATAAATATTAAACTCCCCAAGTAAATGCATCGAAACCGGATATGTACCCTCAGGTGTTACCATATCAAAACGAGTCATGCCATCATCATAACGAATATTTTCCGCACTAAACATCGCTTTATTTTTTAAACCATATGTCCAAATTGGATACGGTGTTAGCTTTGCATAACGCTCACTCCATGGATCATCAGCATTTAACACAACATTTTTTTGCTTCGATAAATCTTGCCCTAGCTGTGAAAACAACAATCCTTTTGCGTTACCGTACTCTTCCATCGTTCCATGGAAATCTAAATGATCATGTGTTAAATTTGTAAAAATTGCAACATCATAATCAACACCTGCTAAGCGTCCTAGTGCTAATCCGTGTGATGAAACTTCCATAATCATTGCGCGACAGCCTTCCATTTTCGCACGGAAAATCATTTGCTGTGTGTTTAACGCATCACTTGTCGTATTCGCCGATTCATATAACACACCGTTTAAATTAAAGCCAATTGTGCCAGATAATGCAGACTTCTCGCCCATCCCAATTAAAATATTATGGATGATTCCTGAAACACTCGTTTTACCATTTGTACCAGTAACACCAACCATTACAATATCGTTTGAAGGATAGTCAAAAAACTTTGCTGCTAGTAAACCAAGTGCGCGGTCTGTACTATCAACAATCACTTGCGCTACATCACCTGTTAACTGTAGCTCACGTTCTGTTACAACGATTGTTGCTCCTGCATCAACAGCTTTTTGAGCAAAATCATGGCCATCCACTGTGTAGCCCTTAATGCAAATAAATAACGTGCTTGGTTGCACACCACGTGAATCAATTGCAATATCTTTAATATTATTTGGTAAACGCCCAATTATTTTCTTTTGTGGTAGAGCGCTTAAAATTTCTTCCGCATACATAATTAATCCTCCATTTCTATCATCGGTGACATAATGTAAGCAAACAATAGCTGTGCCGTTGCTTTTAATGAATCAATATGTGTACGCTCATATGCATGGCTTGATTCAATACCAGGGCCAAATAATGCATGTCGTACATCATAACCAGCACGAATTGCCGCAGACGCATCTGATCCGTAATATGGATAAATATCAAGCTTATAATCGATGTTATTTGTTTTTGATAAGTTCACTAAATGACGTGTTAACTCGTAATGATACGGACCGCTTGAATCTTTCGCACAAATGGATACCGTATATTCATCGCTCGCTTGCCCATCACCAATTGCTCCCATATCGACTGCAATATATTCGACTACTTCGTTTGGTATGTTAGAGTTACCACCATAGCCGATTTCTTCATTATTGGAAATATAAAAATGTGTTGTATAAGGTAGTTTTACATCATTTTCTTTTAAAAATTTCATCAATTGTAGTAAAAGCGTTGTACTCGCTTTATCATCGAGGTGACGAGATTTAATAAAACCCGTAGCTGTTTTTTCAAAGCGTGCATCAAATGATACAAAATCGCCTACTTCAATACCTAAATCACGCGTGTCTTTTACAGAAAGTGTTTTTGCATCGATACGTACTTCAATATGGTTTTCATCACGCTTTAAGTCTCCTGCTCCGCGATAGACGTGCACCGTCGTTTCGTGCATTAAAATTGTACCACGAATTTTCTCACCTGTAGCAGTATGAATTGTACAATATTCACCTTCTACAGCATTCCAATTAAAGCCACCAATCATGCCTAATTTTAAACGACCGCTTGGTTTAATTTCTTTTACAATCGCACCAAGTGTATCCGTATGAGCGGTTAATAGGCGATGCTTTGCTGTATTTTCTCCATCAATCGTCACAATTAACGCACCTTTATTTGTACGCTTATAAGCAATCCCTAAATCTCGTAAATAGCTCCCCATAAAGCGCATAATATCCGTTGTATAGCCGGATGGACTTGGTATATTTACTAATTTTTCTAGCAATTCCACCGTATTTTCTTCGTTAAATTTGTAGTTCATGTTGTTCGCCCCCCTCAATTTCATTTATCATAACAAAATTCATCATTTATCGACATAGCTAAATCATGTATCATGAAAATATTAACGAGATTTGAGGTGCACAATGCAACAACTAGAAATTTTACATAAACGAAATCTTTTTGTTTTCTATACAATGACTATTAGTTTAAGCATTTATATTGTTGCAATGGTGATAGGTATTTTTGAATACCGCCATCAATACGTTGCTCCCGCTATCATTTCTATTGTATTGCTCAGTGTTTTCTTTTACTTAAAAACGCCTCCAAAAATTATGCGAATCATTTTAATGATTACTTGGAATATAACAGTTCTATTTTATATTTTTTATATACAACATTTAGCTACTTTTTTCTGGCTTATTTTTTCTATAGTAATGTTCAGTATTTATCAATCTATTACTGTTAATATTATCGTCGCTCTCATAGGTTGTCTCCAAGTAGCTGTTATTTATTTTTGCTTCGTCGATGTCGCACAATTATTACACGTTATTACACAAATCCCTTTATTCTTTTGGCTACTTATTTGCGCAATTGGTATTATACAGACGATTTATATACTGCAAATGTGGGGAAAATATGAGCATAAAAATTTAAAGAAGGAACAAGAGCTGGCATCAACAGAGGCGTATTTGCGCTTGTTTTTTGAACATGCAAATGATGCGATGGCGGTGTTTGATTTAAATAACAAGATCATTAAAGTAAATCCTGCATTTGAAAAATTATATGGATGGACACGCGAGGAATGTATCGGCAACTCGATTCAGCTAGTACCTCCTCAAAATGTTGCAGCTGCAAAAAATCGTTTTGACCGTTTACTCAAGGGAGAACGTTTCCCTTTACTCGAAACACAGGACATGAAAAAAGATGGGACTATATTTGATGTACAAATTTCACTCTCGCCCATTTTTAATCATCATGGCGAAATGATTGCTGTATCTGTTATTTCTCGAGATATTTCGTACATTAAAGAAAACGAACGGCTCATTATTCAAGCTGATAAGCTAAAGCTTGCTGGGGAAATTGCAGCAGGAGTCGCACATGAAATTCGTAATCCGATGACGGTAATTTCCGGCTTTGTGCAAATGATGAATGCCGACGAACAGTCGCCGTATAAACGATATACAGAACTTATTCAGTCAGAAATTGAACGGATTGATTTAATTATTTCAGAATTTTTAGTTTTATCTCGTCCGCAAGTCGAAATGTTTAAACCGATTAGTATTGAAAAAATAGTAACTGATATAGTCGACCTCTTTACAATTGAAACGCAAAATCGACATATTGATTTTTCTTTACAACTCAATTATCATTACACAACAATCAATGGAAACGAAAATCATATTAAACAAGTGTTCATTAACTTAATTAAAAATGCGATTGAAGCAATTGACCATGATGGGAAAATTCATCTTGAGTTAAATCATCACAATGATAGGTTATTTATTTCTATTAAGGATACAGGGATTGGCATCCCACCGCATTTATTAGAAAAAATTTTCGAGCCGTTCTATACGACAAAGTCAAAAGGAACAGGCTTAGGTATGATGATTATTAACAAGATCATCCAAGAGCATAAAGGAACGATTCACATTCGTAGTCAAGAAAACGTAGGAACAGAAGTGTTAATTAGCTTTCCTACATATAAAGAAGCGAGTCCCACATGAGAGACTCGCTTTTTATATGATACAAAGCATTTGCATGAATCGACGTTCTAATACGAGGTGAAATCTTA
>JBJEFO010000130.1:0-4407 GCA_051874135.1 Lysinibacillus sp. | reverse complement strand
CATTTTCTCTATAAAGCAAGTAAATTTAAAAATAAAGCAAGTATTTTTTAAAATAACGCAAGTAAATCAAAAAATAACGCAAGTATTTTTGAAAATAGAGCAAGTAAATTAAAAAACACCCCAACTAAAGTTAAAAATTGCTCGGATCCCAGTTCCATAACTCTACTTCGCCTAGTTGCACACTTTGAATCGTTTCCAATTCCTTTAGTTTCAGCAATTCCTTCACGGGTCCTGTTACAACCGCGCCATAGGCAATAAATCCTTCATCCTGTATATACGTATATTGTTGTTGCAAAGCATTTAAGCCGAGTAGTCCCCCGTAGTAGCTTTTATTCATCGCTAATAATTCTTCCATATTTTTTAGCATCATACGTTTACTATCTTCAATATTATCAGCCGTTGAATTATTAATTCGAGTGAAGCTATCAAACTCAGCTCCGTGGTCTCTCCCACCTGACAAACCGATCACACCACTTATACTAATTGAACTGCCACCACCACTCCAACTAAGTGGTCGATCGTCAAGAAACTCTCCTGTATAAAGAGGCATCCATAAAATATCAAGCTCGTAATCCTTTAGCAATTCTATTAGCTCCTCTGGTGACATAAAGGACGTCGTTGAAAAAGCGAGTTCTCCAACTGTTCCTTCTGGCAGTTTTTCGAGCCTCGTCCATACATCGGATTGACCGCTATCGGCAAAAAGCTTTTCGCCTGTTCGCGGATCTTCCGGCAATGAAAAAGAAAAAGAGCTTAATTGTTCCTTGCCTAGATGTGTTATTTTCAGCTGTGAAAATGGATTAAACAATGCTTTCTTCATCGTGACATCGCCTACAATCACTTCCTCATGCCCGACCATTTTTACTAAATTATAGCGAAATGTTTGTGTCCCAAATGGCGATAATTCCAGCATTTCTGTATGATGCACACCTCGAACGTTCGGTACGGTCCATTCAATCGCTACTTGCGAATAATATGTATGTTTTCGTTCTGAATCTAATTGGTCAATTGCCATTGATAATCCAATCATATATACAGCGTAAATCAATAGTAATGCAACGAACACACGAATAATTTTTATCGTTAATGCCCATTTCGGTTTTTTTAAAATTTTATTTTCAAGCCCATTACTCCATTCTGGCATGTTCTCACCCTTTCTTGCACAAATATTACTACAAACACGTTTGTTATCTTATAATATTACACTATTTTTCCAAAAATAAAAAAACCGACTTTACTTCGCGTAAAATCAGTTCTCTTTATAAGGCATATCATAATATTCTTTTGTCTCGGGATTGTATTGGATTAACGTATAAAAATCTTGCGGATTGACGTCTGTTTGTCCTTCCATGTCACTTTGTACGTATTGCCAATCTTCATCCGTCAAGCCATCGAGATACATCGCGATTTTTTGCTGCATAATTTTCTCTTTAATCGTCAGTGACGTTGTGATTGTGTCTTGCTCATAGCGAAACGGACCAATCGTAATTTCTTCCCCGTCTTTCAAATAAAAAATAAACTCCCATACATATTTTCTTGAACGATCACTGCTAACATAGCTGCTTAAGTAAACGCTTTCTACGTCCGTCCATGCAATTTCTTCATGTGACTCCTCCAACGAAACAATAATTCCGTCTTCGTTAATTGCTTTATAATCTTTCTCAGTCATAAAATACATCACAACTAAACTAACGACGGATATACTAAATAAAAAATACATTTTCTTTGAAAGCTTAAACCAATTAATATAAATACTTAACAGCGCAATGACGCCAACAATAAGGGCTACCACAACGCCCGCAGTAAAAAAAGCAGGAAGCGCAATGGCATCTATATAAATATTCGCTGTATTAAACAGTTCTTGTTGTTTTTCATCCAAAAAATATGGATATAGCTTAAATCCAACAGGAATTACAATTGTAATGCCGGTAAAAACGCGAAATCGAAACCAATATTCCTTTTTAAACGACTTTTTATTAATCCAAAAATAGCCTAATGAGAAAGGCAAAATAGCTAAAATCATATAGCTAGCAAAACCGAACAGAAACTCATTTTTCCAATCACACGTCACAACAATCATTACGCCTACAATAATGGCTAACAGTATTAACATATATGAAATTAGCTTCTTTGGCCTTCTCATTAAACCCCTCCTTTGAATGCATTTTATATGAAAATTTCTCTTATTCTTCATAATATAATGCTAGTTCAAAGGTATTTATGCCAAATATAATTCGAATTCATATACACAAAAAAGTATTAGCCGCGCACTATAACTCATTCGTACAAATAATCAAAATAAAACGCCCTTTTCGAAGTGGGCGCTACAATGTATTTTTAACTATTCGAATAATTCGCTCCACTTCCCCGTCCTTTAATAGCGGATAAATCGGTAAGGACACTGTATTTCGTGTCCACCATAAAGCGTTCCGGTAATTTTCTTGAGGTTCTAAAATTTCTACATCTCGGATTGGCACGACTGCTGAAATATTGTGTGCGGCTAATGCTTGAATAATTTCCTGTTGCTTTGTTGTTCGTAAAATGGCACGGAAACGAACAGGCTGTATCCCTGGGCCTGCATCGAGTAATGGCAAATTTGCTTCCTTATATTGTTGATATATTTCCTCTCTTCTGTTTACAAACGCTGAAAATTGTTGTAACTGCGCACTTCCGATAGCCGCCTGTAAATCTGTCATCTGGAAGTTGAATCGAACTTTCATATCAAAACGCTTATCGTGTAAACGATAATCCTTTATTTTTTCGATAATGGCTGCATTGTTAGATACAATCATTCCGCCTTGACCGCCCGTCGTTATTAACTTCGTCGCAAAAAAGGAGAAGATACCTATATCCCCCTGTAATCCTACGGGTACTCCGTTCACACGTGCCCCAAATGCTTGTGCACAATCTTCAATTACATACTTTTTTCCAGTAAGGGATGATAAATCTTGTGGTAAGCCAAACATATGAGGAATAATCGCGATATTTGTTTCATTGTCAATAGCCGTAATATCCATGTTCGGGGAATCGCCCTTACTATCTACTACTCTAGGGATACCTCTAGCTAGCGCAGTTGCATTTCGTAAAGCCGAGCAAGTATAGACTGGGAATGCAACATTTTTGGACGGTGTATCAAGTGCTAGAAGTGCTAAATAGAGCGCTGCAGACCCACTTGAAACAGCTACGGCAGAGCCTTGCGGTAATCCTAAAAAATCACAAAATTCATTTTCAAAGTTTTCGACTGCCTTTCCTTGCGCAACCCAACCCGACCGAATCACATTGATTGCCATTTTCTCCTCTAAGAGTCCTAGTGTTGGACGATTATGGGGGATTGGGTTACTAGCAAATTGCTTATTAATCTCTATCCTTCCCTCCCATTAGTATTTACAGAATGTGCGAACGTAAAATATAATATTTTTCCGCATATGGCAAGCCAATTTCTAACCCTCTCATTTCCGCCCATTTTTTCACACTTTCTGGCGATATTAGATGGTTCGGTGGGCGTCTTTGAGATGTATGCTTTAGAAATGAATCCACTTTCTTTTGAATTGTATTAGATAAATCTAAATATAACTCCCCTGTATTCCAAAACTTTTGGAACTGCCAAGAAATTAGTGGATATTCATACATCGCGATTAGCTTTATGAGCTGGCTAGGTCTCGGTCTCAGTGCAGCAAAACAAGCCTCAAATAAAACGACATGATCTTGATGGTAGCTCGGAAGCGGAATAAATACCATCGTCGGTTGAAACGTATTTAAAACCTGATCGATCTTAGACGTAATTTCGAACTTCGGGATTGTATCAAGTAGTGAATCTTTGTCATGATAAACAATTTCAAAATCATGACAGCCTAGCACTTCTAATGCATCCTTTAGTTCCTTTATTCGCGTAGTCGCTGTTACAGTTTGCTGGCTATGTGGATGCGTCACTTCACCAACAGCCATCACGATAACCTTAACTTCATTTTTATAGCGACATGCCTTTTCAATTAACCCTCCACACCCAAGTACTTCATCATCTGCATGAGGAGCAATAATTAGAATTCTTTCATTTCCTGATGTAATCATGTATTCACCTCCGTTCAAACAATTCAATTTAAGTTACTCTTTGTTTTCGAATAATGTCTATCGTTTCTGGGCCACAATGAAAGAGCATATCAATGATGGAAAGATTCGGTTGAAAATCGCCCCAGCGCTGAGGATAAATTGGATGTTTAAAATCCTGATAAATCAGTTGTATTTGACGCTCGTGAAATTGGCTTTCATCATTATATACCCGTGCACCTGTCCCTGATAAATAGACATCCCCCCCTAGATGGGATACGATGTTTACATTTCTTTCATTTTTACTACCAAAATCTCGCTGAAAATCAGATTCGAGTACAATTTCAGTTGGAATATTTAACAGTG
>JBJEFO010000129.1:0-4409 GCA_051874135.1 Lysinibacillus sp. | reverse complement strand
ATTTTAAAAATAAAGGATGAAAACGTCTGAAGATTTTTAATGGATAATAAAGAGCGCAAGTAGGACAAGTCCATTTGCGCTCTTCCTCAATTATACTGTTAACAATTTTACTAATTTTTCGTTGTCTAACAAGTTACCTACTAAAAACTCACCGAATTCTCCGTAACGAGCTGACACTTCATCGAAGCGCATTTCGTATACGATTTTTTTGAATTGTAGCATGTCATCAGAGAATAATGTTACGCCCCACTCGTGATCGTCTAAACCTACAGAACCAGTAATAATTTGTTTGATTTTACCAGCGTAGCTACGGCCGATTAAGCCGTGAGCGTACATTAATTTTTTACGCTCTTCCATTGAAAGCATGTACCAGTTGTCATTACCGTCACGCTTTTTATCCATTGGGTAGAAGCAAACGTATTTTGACTTCGGTAATTCAGGATACAGGCGTGCACGTACATGTGGGTTTTGATATGGATCTTCGTTTGATTCACCTGCTAAGTAGTTTGATAATTCCACTACCGAAACGTAAGAATATGTTGGAATTGTAAAATCAGCGATAGCTAATTTATTGAATTCTGTTTCGATTTCGTGTAATTCTTCGGGTGTTTCACGTAATGTCATGATCATAAAGTCCGCTTTTTGACCGATGATTGAGTAAAACGCATGTGAACCTGTTTTTGCGATATGTGCTTCGTTTAGTTTTTCTAAGTATTGTATGAACTCATCTACTGCTGCTTGACGTTCCTCTGCAGAAACTAATTTCCAAGAAGCCCAGTCGATTGAGCGGAAATCATGTAAGGCGTACCAGCCGTCTAATGTTATAGCTGCTTCATTCATTTGTAAGACACTCCTTTTATTGATAATCATTCACAGTTAGTTTAACATATTATCGACTGTACCGATATTTGAAACGCAAAAAACGCGCAATTTCACCAATTTGACATGAGTTGAAAATGCAGTATGCTAAGTGTAATCATTAGATAGGGAGTTATACACAATGAATCGTTTTTTTACAGAAACTAACTGGCGCTTCATCGATCAATCGTTAAGCATGCTAACGCGTTCACCGCTTGAGTCGTTTGCAATGGATGATACGCTTTGTCATGTAGCAGGACATGGGGAAAGTAGCCCAGTCGTACGTACATGGGTGCATAATGAATCGGTCGTTCTCGGTATTCAAGATCACCGGTTGCCACATATTGAAGAAGGGATGCAATTACTTCGTAACGCTGGCTATGAACCAATTGTTCGCAATTCAGGTGGACTAGCGGTCGTATTAGATCCAGGTGTGTTAAATATTTCGCTCGTTTTTAAGGAAAAAGAACCGACAAGTATTGATACAGCTTTCGGTTATATGGTAGATTTCGTGAAAGCTCTTTTCCCAGAGTTAGCACAAAAAATCGAAGCATATGAAATTGTCGGCTCCTATTGTCCAGGCACATATGATTTAAGTATTAACGGAAAAAAATTCGCTGGTATTTCGCAACGTCGGATGCAAAATGGCATTGCTGTCCAAATTTATTTATGTATCGAAGGAAATGGTAGCAAGCGAGCAGAACTAATCCGTGATTTTTATGAAGTCGGTTTACAAGGGAAGGAAACGAAATTTACGTATCCAATCGTTGTGCCAAGTGTAATGGCATCTATGCAGGAGTTAACGGATACATCTATTACGGTTACAGAGGTTAATATGCGAATTCAGCGCCTGCTACTTGAATGGAATCCTCAAACAGCGTTATTACCGTTACAAGAATCAGAGCTTGCGCTATATACACATTATTTAGAAAGAATCTTCAAACGCAACGCATCATTGTTAAAAGGTTAATAAACTACATTGCATAAAAAAAGGAGCCTGCTTATTGCAGTTGCTCCCCGTTTTCTTGTGGTGGTGTAGAAGCTACTAAGTTACCGTTTCGCTCCATTTTGAATACAGGTGCGACACGTTCTTCCTCAGTATCTAGTGTGACAAGTCGACGTGCACGGTTCATAATGTTGACGAACTGTTCATAGTCATCTTTAATTTCTTTATTTTCACGCTCGAGTCTTGCAATTTCTTGCTCTAACTCTTTCATTTTTTCCGTTGCTACATTTGCCACATGGCGCCACTTTGTTACGTCCGTTTCTGCTGAACTAGCATGCTGTAAACGTGCTAAGTAGGCAATCACAATATCAAGCGATAGCGCAGATAACGGAATTGTACGCCCTTCCTCTTCATTTGAAGATGGAAGTAGATAGATTTGTTGCGCGCGACGTTTACCGATTGTGCCTAGTACACGAAGGCGTTCTTTACGCTCTTTTTTTGCCTCTGCTAATTCTTTCTCGTAAAAACGACGGACGACAGCATTCCAACGAAAACCACAAGCTGCTGCAGTACGATTCAGTGCATCTCCAGCTTCCTCAAAAGCATTTAATTGAGTGCTACCTTCCTTGACGTGCCTTAAGACGGCTTCGGCTAATAGTTCATCGTTTTCTTTTAACCAAGCGTCTTGTCTTACTTTTACCATGTAAATTCCCCCTAACAATATTATTTACACTACTAACATGTCCCGATTTAAGAGAGTTTATTCTTTAATTTTTTTCGAGTGAAAAATAGCTTCAGACCTTTGACTGATAAATGCCTTTTTTGCTTGAATGGACCTATGTTTATGGGCTACAATAGGGAAGATTTAAAATGAAATAATCTCGCTAAAAAAGCGTAAAATAGTATAGAAGGGGTGTTGACACTATGGCAAACTTATTTCATGTTTGTGATGAATGTCAGGCCGTTAATTTAAAAACGTTAATTCCAAAGTTAAAAGAGATAGATCCAGAAGCAACGATTGAAATTGGCTGTCATTCATACTGCGGACCAGGCCGCAAAAAAACATTTACATTCGTAAATAACCGTCCAGTAGCTGCTCTTACAGAAGATGAGCTCATGGTAAAAGTACTTGATAAACTAAAAAAGTAGGGTAAAAGGGTCCATCTGAAAAGTTATTTCGAGATGGGCCTTTTGTGACAAGGATAGTAGCGCACAGCAAGAGCTAGGCTACCTAAGAGATACGTATGGAGTAGAAAGGGAATCAGAAAGTTTTTACTTTTTGAATCCTTTTTTTGTTAATGCTAAAGTAGCATTTCTTTCATATAATAGAATTAACAACAGTTCGGAGGAGGTACGTAAGATGGATTATGCAACGGCGAAACTAGCAGAAGAAAAAGTATTTAAAGACCCTGTGCATCGTTATGTGCATGTGCGTGACCAAGTAATTTGGGATTTAATCAAAACGCGTGAGTTTCAGCGTTTGCGCAGGATCCGTCAATTAGGTACTACATATTTAGTATTTCATGGAGCGGAACATAGCCGCTTCAACCATTCCCTTGGTGTTTATGAAATTGTGCGCCGGATTATTGATGATGTGTTTAACGGGAGGCCAGAGTGGGATAATAGTGAACGATTATTAGCGTTATGCGCGGCGCTCTTACACGATTTAGGCCACGGTCCATTTTCACACGCATTTGAGGCAGTGTTCGGAACAGATCATGAGGAATATACACGTGCTATTTTACTAGGCGACACAGAAGTCAATGCCGTGTTGCGAAAAGTAGGAAAAGAGTTTCCAGAGCGTGTTGCACAGGTTATTGATAATAATTATACGAATCAACAAGTAGTTAGTTTAATTTCTAGTCAAATTGACGCGGACCGCATGGATTACTTGCAGCGAGATGCGTATTATACAGGCGTAAGTTACGGTCATTTTGATATGGAGCGAATTTTGCGCGTCATGCGTCCACGAAAAGATATGGTCGTTATTAAAGCAAGTGGGATGCATGCCATTGAAGACTATATTATGTCACGCTATCAAATGTACTTACAAATTTATTTCCATCCTGTGTCACGTAGCGCAGAGGCTGTGCTAAATCATATTTTAAAACGTGCGAAAAAGTTAAGTGAAGCGGACTATCACTTTAAATTCGAACCAGTGCATTTTACACCATTTTTTAATGGCGAAGTATCACTCGAACAATACTTAGCACTAGATGAAAATATAATGATGACGTACTTCCAATTTTGGATGGATGAAGAAGACTTGATTTTAAGTGATTTATGTCGTCGCTTTATTAACCGTGATTTATTCGAGCATATGGATTTAAATCCAGAAGAAGAGCCAGAGCGCTATGCATGGTTAATCGAGCAAGTAAAAGCAGTTGGTCTTGATCCGGAATACTATGTGAAACCAGATTCAACATCGGATTTACCGTATGACTTTTACCGCCCAGGTGTAGTGCCAACGAAAAGACCGATTTACTTAGAAATGCCAAGCGGGGAAATTCGAGAATTAGCTGAGCAATCCCATATTGTATCTGCGATGGCGAACAATATTAAAACAGATTATAAAGTATATTATCCAAAGGAGATTCATTTCTCC
>JBJEFO010000128.1:0-66590 GCA_051874135.1 Lysinibacillus sp. | reverse complement strand
CAGGCCTTACTAAGCGACTTTCTTAATAGATAAGTTGAATTTAATAGTTTACAGAAGGAATTTTGCGCCTGCACCGCTGCATGGGTATGCCCCAGTAAGAAGAGCGAGGTAAGAACCATTTTGAGGAGGCTCATGCGAAACGTGCGGCTAGTGTAATATTTTATGTAAATATATCTATATAAGAAAGACCATTACCTTGCGTTATTTGTGATGTTCTAATCTATCGAAAGTTCGTTGACAACGGCAATTAACTGATCAGAAGATGAAGAAACAAGGTTCGCACCTTGTGATAATTCCGTAATGAGATTTGAAATCGTACGAATATCTCCAGATGTAGTCATATATTGCGCACGAATACCCGATACTGCTTCAACAATGGCATTGAAAGAATCTGTTAGCTCATGTTGTGTATTTACACTAATTTTTACTTGTGAATCGACACTGCTGACGGAGCTTGCCATGCTGACAATATTATCTTCTGTCTCTTTAATTAGTACAGAAACATTTTGAACAGCCGTTTTTGTTTCTTCAGCTAATTTACGTACTTCATCTGCTACAACAGCGAATCCTTTCCCGTGTTCACCTGCTCTTGCCGCCTCAATAGATGCGTTTAGAGCGAGTAAGTTAGTTTGATCAGCAATGCCTGTTACTAATCCAACAATGTCAGAAATCTTTTGTGAAGAAACGCGTAGTTCAGCCATTGAAGCTTCTAATATATCAACCCGTTGTAAAATGTCGCTCATTAAATTTGTTTGGATAGCTAAATGATTTTTTCCGAGATTCGATTTATCCTCTGTTTCTGTAACGAAGTCTAGTCCTTGATGCGTGGCAGAAGCGATCTCATCTGTCTGCTGTGCAATTGCTTCTAATGAGGAAGTTGTTTCTATACTAATTGCATTTAATTCTTGGGCGGTACTTTGAATTGCATTTACTAAATTTAATTTTACTTCCACTGCTTCTGTACGAATACGCTCTTCTTCCCGTTCATAGGCCTCGATTACAAGCTGCTGTTCGAAGTTAATTATTTTTGAGAATGCGTTAATAGCCATTACCAATTCACGATTTGATAAGTTTAACTCTTGTATAAAATTATTAAATGTTGTTATAAGCGATTGAAACGAAGCTAAATACCATTTTGAGTGTAATCCAATGCGCACGTGTGCATGAGCAATCGCTTTTCGCTCTTCAATATAAGCGCTATCAATTCGACTATTAAAAATATCGGATAGATGTTTGTGGAGCGTAATTTTCAATTTTTCAATTCTAGTTGAGCGCTGGATAATGTCCATAAGGTTCGAGCTTTGGCTAATAGCATCATAAAATTGATTAACCATTACAGGAATAATATCTTGGGAGTATGGTTGTAGCTGTTTTAAAATAGCTAAATCTTTTTTCGTTAAGTCTAGTAATTGTAATTGTTTACTTAGTTCGGGATAAGCAGAGAGATTTAAATGTACTAGATGAATATATTCATCTACTTTAAAAAATGTTGTGTTTGACTTTTCACGTGACATATTAAATAGGCTAATCATCGAAAATCTCCATTCTCTATTTAAATTTCTAAGACCATATAGCTACCTTCCTTTGTTACATTTTACTATTATTTTCCGGTTTTGTAGCTGTTTTGCATAAAAATTCTCTAATTATTTTAGAATTTTGTTATAAATGATAGAGAACATTAGTGTTTGTGCTTCACCATTAAACGGGTTAAAATGGTAATAGAAAGATATAAATTGTACGATGAGGGAACGAATAGCTGTTTTTGTTTATGCATATAAAATTCGGTCCCTTCATTTTTATAAATAAATGTAAAGGGAGTTTGCGATGAAATTTCATAAAAAACGTTTAAAATTCGTTATTCCATTAACAGTCGTTGTAGCAGTTGCTTCTACGTTCATGTTATTCAATCGTTATCCAGAGGTAGCGTCGAAGGATAAGTTTTTAATTTTAACAGCTGCCACAATTTTTACAGCAATTATTTCATATTTACTATTCCCGCAAGAAGGAGATAATCCGGATGATGTGGGGCCATATAAATAATTTTAAAGCCATCTCAGTTTGATGAGGTGGTTTTACTTTTTTTGAAACTAATTTATTACTCGTTCGTATATGTATTATAAGAAAAAATTAAAAGGTAGGTTGATGATAAATGGAAGATAAATGGGCAAAGGTGATTGTGCATGCCAGTACATTCTTTTCAGCATTTTATATTTCAATGTTAGTACCGATATTATTTTTCATATTAAGTGAGGATGAACATGTGAAAAGCTTATCTATTCAAGCGTTGCTGTTCCAATTAGTAATGGCTGTTTTAATTACAATTTCAGCTTTTTTATCGGTTTTCTTAATTGGAATTCCATTCTTAATTGTCTTTGCTTTAATGACTGTGATTGTGCCGATTATTGGTATTGTGAAAGCACTGAATGGCACATATTGGAACTACCCAATTGTTGGACGTTGGGTATAATTCATCCACAAAACGGCAAAATCTTTGGTAACGAAGGTTTTGCTTTTTTATTTGTCGAGAAAGTATAAGTTTTTGTTATTCAAAAAAGAGTGGACTTTTTAATTGCAAAACGATTTTGACGTTTTTATAATATAGTCAAAGATAGTCAAAGTCAGTGTGTGAACTGGGGTGAGGACTAAAATGAGGAATATCTCAGACATTATTGAAGGTTATTTAAAACAAATTATCGAATTAGAAGGAAAAGGGCATGTTGAAATTAAGCGCAGTGAATTAGCGGATAAATTTCAATGTGTACCTTCACAAATTAATTACGTCATTAATACAAGATTTACAGCAGAACGCGGTTATTTAGTGGAAAGTAAGCGCGGTGGTGGTGGATATATTCGTATTTTACGTGTTGAATCACATTCAAAGGAAGCGTTATTTGATGAGATGCTAGCACAAATTGATGCAAGCGCACCACAAGTGGTAACGGAGCATATTATCTACAGAATGATTGATGAAGAGATCGTTTCAAAACGGGAAGCAAAACTCATGTTTGCAGCGATTGACCGCTCGACACTACAATTACCGCTACCGATGCGAGATGAAATTCGCGCTCGGATTTTAAAAGCGATGTTAATGACGCTGAAATTTGAGAGGGGTGACCAAACGTGATTTGTGAGCACTGTAAGCAGCGGAATGCTACTGTGACAATAACACAAGTGAAAAGTGGTGCAAAATCAGAGCACCATTATTGTGAAGTATGTGCAGCAAAGTTTTATCCATTTCAAGTCGAGACGCAGGAGGAACCTGTATCAATTCATCAATTAATGTCAGATTGGTTTGGACTACCAAAGTGGAAAAGTAAGGTGCAGGAAGAGGCTCATCAAAACAAGCAACAAGGCGCCTGCCCGTCATGTGGATTTACGTATCGTCAATTTTTAAAGGGCGGTAAATTTGGCTGTGCCAAGTGTTATGATACATTCCGCACGCAATTACCACCTGTTTTAAAACGTTTACAGGCAGACGTAAAGCATGTAGGCAAAACTCAAACGGAAGAAAAGCAAACGTTGAATTATCAAAAGCAAATTGAATTGATTCGCCAACAAATGCAACGAGCGATTGCAGAAGAACATTTTGAAGAAGCAGCAAGACTTCGGGATGAAGTACGTGCAATCGAAAAAAGGCTACATGTTGGAGGTGTGGATACACCGTGAATATCGAACATTTTTTAAAAAATACATTACCGTCTTGGATTAAAGCAACAGGTGAACATGCAGATATCGTAATGAGTACACGTATTCGTCTTGCACGAAATTTAACTGGATTCCGGTTCCCTGCCAGCTTTTCTGAAGAAGATGCAAAAAAAATAGATGAGTCTGTATTGCAGACACTTCTTGCTATTCGCGATGAGGGACCGAGGTTTTCGTATTTTCCAATGAAGGAAATGTCCGCTCTACAACGTTTAGTACTAGTTGAGAAGCATTTAATTAGTCCGAACCTAGCGAAATGTGAAAAATCTGCATCCGTTTTTTTGACAGAAGATGAATCAATTAGTGTTATGGTGAATGAAGAGGACCATATTCGTATACAATGCTTAGCAGCGGGATTACAACTACATGAAACATATGCTAAAGCAAATGAACTCGATAAATACTTAGAAGAAAAGCTCATGTACGCGTATGATGAACAACTAGGGTATTTGACAAGTTGTCCGACAAACGTTGGTACGGGTCTTCGGGCCTCGGTTATGATGCATTTACCAGCGCTGACAATGACTAAACAAATGAATGTTTTAGTTCAAACAATGGCAAGGTTAGGCATGGTCGTACGAGGTATTTATGGAGAGGGAAGCGAAAATCTAGGGAACATTTATCAGATTTCCAACCAAATTACACTAGGAAAATCAGAGCGTGATATTTTAGATGATTTGCAAAGTGTAGTGGAACAAATTATTCAAAAAGAGCATCAGGCGCGTAAGCAATTATTTGCTCGTGCACCGATTGCATTGGAAGATCGTCTTTATCGCTCGTTAGGAATATTGATGTATGCACGCATATTATCGAGTGAAGAAGCGTCATCTTGTTTATCAAATGTGCGATTAGCAGTAGATTTGCAAATGATTAGCGATATTTCACTTGATCAATTAAATGAATGTATGCTAGTCATCCAACCAGGCTTTATTCAACAACATGCAGGTACGACATTGCAAGCAGATGAACGTGATATTTTTCGCGCTAAAATACTGCAAGAGAAGTTGGCTACTTATAGTCGAAATGAACCTACTAAAAGGGGAAAAGGAGAGGATTTGTATGATGTTTAATCGATTTACGCAACGTGCACAAAAAGTTTTACAATTAGCGCAGGAAGAAGCGATTCGCTGGAAACATGAGTCAATCGGAACAGAGCATATTTTACTTGGTCTAATCCGTGAAGGTGGCGGCATTGCAGCAAAAGCGCTAGAAGCAATCGATATTAGTCCGCAAATGATTGAATCAGGTATCGAGGAGCTAGTAGGCAAAGGAACAGAAAACGTTGGCCCAATCGTTCACTACACACCGCGAGCAAAAAAAGTAATCGAACTTTCAGTAGATGAGTCTCGTAAACTGGGCCATTCTTATATCGGAACAGAACATATTTTACTTGCGTTAATTCGTGAAGGTGAAGGCGTTGCTGCGAGAGTACTTGCAAATACAGGGGTAAGTTTAAATAAAGCACGTCAACAAGTATTGTTACTACTTGGTAATAACGATTCAAATGCGCCAGGTAATCAAGCGCAAAGTCAAGCAGCTAGTACACCAACGCTTGATAGTTTAGCACGGGATTTAACAGCAGTTGCTCGTGAAGGTGCACTTGACCCAGTTATTGGTCGCTCGAAAGAAATTACACGTGTAGTAGAAGTATTATCACGTCGTACGAAAAATAACCCGGTATTAATTGGTGAGCCAGGTGTTGGTAAGACAGCGATTGCAGAAGGATTAGCACAGCAAATCGTGAACAACGAAGTACCTGAAACATTGCGCGATAAACGCGTGATGACGTTAGATATGGGGACAGTTGTTGCCGGTACGAAATATCGAGGTGAGTTTGAAGATCGTTTGAAAAAGGTAATGGATGAAATTCGCCAAGCGGGTAATATTATTCTATTTATCGACGAGCTTCATACATTAATCGGTGCAGGTGGTGCAGAAGGTGCGATTGATGCATCGAACATTCTAAAGCCATCTCTTGCACGCGGTGAATTACAATGTATCGGTGCTACAACGCTTGATGAGTACCGTAAATATATCGAAAAAGATGCAGCATTAGAGCGCCGCTTCCAACCGATTCAAGTAGATGAGCCAACAATTGAAGAAACAATCCAAATTATTAAAGGCTTACGTGATCGCTATGAAGCGCATCACCGTGTGAAAATTACAGATGAGGCAGTAGATGCAGCAGCAAAATTATCAGACCGTTACATTTCAGATCGCTTCTTACCGGATAAAGCGATTGATTTAATTGATGAGGCGGGTTCGAAAGTACGACTACGCTCATTCACAATACCACCAAGCTTAAAAGAGCTTGAAAACAAGCTTGAAAATGTACGTTCTGAAAAAAATGCAGCTGTACAAAGCCAAGAGTTTGAAAAAGCAGCGGCACTTCGTGATACAGAGCAAAAGATTAAAGAAGAATTAGAGCAAACGAAAAAAGCTTGGAAAGAAAAACAAGGTAAAGAAGAAGCAGAAGTAACAGTAGATGATATCGCGATGGTTGTTTCAATGTGGACAGGAATTCCGGTATCGAAAATTGCACAAGAAGAGTCTGCCAAGCTTTTAAATCTAGAAGAAGAATTACACAAACGTGTAGTTGGTCAAGAAGAAGCGGTAGAAGCAATTTCACGTGCAATCCGTCGTGCACGCGCTGGACTTAAAGATCCAAAGCGTCCGATTGGTTCATTCATCTTCCTTGGACCAACAGGTGTTGGTAAAACAGAATTAGCACGTGCACTTGCAGAAGTTATGTTTGGTGACGAGGATGCGATGATTCGTATTGACATGTCAGAGTACATGGAGAAGCATGCGACTTCACGTTTAGTTGGTGCACCTCCAGGCTATGTAGGCTTCGATGAAGGTGGTCAATTAACAGAAAAGGTACGTCGTAAACCATACTCAGTTGTGCTACTAGATGAAATTGAAAAAGCACACCCAGACGTATTCAATATTTTATTACAAGTATTAGATGATGGTCGCTTAACGGATTCGAAAGGTCGTACAGTAGACTTCCGTAATACGGTTGTTATTATGACATCGAATGTTGGAGCGGACGCACTAAAATATCAGAAAAATCTAGGCTTCAGCTTAGGTGATACAACTTCTAAATATAAAGATATGAAGTCAACAATGCTAGAAGAGCTGAAAAAAGCATTCCGCCCAGAGTTCTTAAACCGTATCGATGAAATGATTGTGTTCCACTCATTAGAAAAAGAACAATTAAAAGAAATTGTTTCATTTATGGCAAACGCGTTAACAAAGCGTTTAAAAGAGCAAGATATCGAGCTAGAGCTAACAGAATCAGCGCTCGAGAAGATTGCACAGGAAGGCTATGATCCACAATATGGTGCACGTCCGATCCGCCGAGCGCTGCAAAAAAATGTGGAAGACCGTTTATCAGAGGAACTATTAAAAGGCAATGTATTAACAGGTCAAGTCGTTGTGTTTGATTACAAAGATGGTGAATTCATCGTCCGCGGTAAGGATGAAAAAGTAGAGGAACAAGCAGAAGTATAACGAAAATATAACGATGAGCACTCACGTTTTGTGGGTGCTTTTCTTATTGAGAGGAACACTATGGCATCACTCAGAAGTAGTGAGTTTTGAAGCCATATATTCTTTTTAAATTTCCAACATAACAATTCATAAAAAAACTCTCCTATTTTGCAAAAAAATCCGCTAAAAACCCTTATTTTTGCTGAAAAACGAACGTTTTCCTTCGAAAAAAGCGTTTGACAAATAGGTTATTTAATAAAAAAGAGAGAAAAATACTAAATAATTCATTCGTCAAGAGCGTTAAAATCTTTGCGAATGAGTTCATTTTTGAATGAAAAAGGGCGTTTATTTGAAAAAATGCAGCAGCATCAAAATTAGTCCGATTGATTTATGTGTAATAAAAAAATGCTTATACCTATTTTTAATGTTAAAAAATTCGTAAGCACTTGAATATTTTTAGCAAAAAACTTAGCGCTAAAATTTTTAATCGTTAAATCATCGAATTAGCAGGATTCGTATACAACATATTTAAAATTAAGTGTCATTCAAGAAAAATGTCCTATAAAATGACATTTATTTATAAATAAGTCGTATATCAATTCTGCTAATTGGCCTTTTTCGAGAAAAAATTTTTTCGCTTCAACAATTGGAGGTGAAAAATTTTTGCGCTCGTTGTAAAAGTCATACAAAAATTTTTCATACAACAACTCTTAATGTAAACGAAATTATTTTTTATATTGTACAATTAAAATAAGAACAAATATTTGGGGGAACAACATGGCAAAAAAGAAAACAAAATTCATGTGCAACGATTGTGGCTATGAATCACCGAAGTGGATGGGGCGTTGTCCGGGATGTGGTAACTGGAATACGATGGTCGAGGAAGTAGAAATTATTTCAAAAGGTCCACGCGGGGCATTCCAACATTCAACATCAACAACTCAAAAGGCGACACCACTAATTAATGTTGAAACGATGGAGGAAACACGTATTACAACAGAAATGGGCGAGTTAAACCGAGTGCTAGGCGGAGGTATTGTGCAAGGATCGCTTGTCTTAATCGGTGGTGACCCAGGGATCGGTAAATCGACATTATTATTGCAAGTATCCGCACTGCTTTCGAATAAAGGACATCGTGTGCTCTATATTTCAGGTGAGGAATCGGTTCGTCAAACGAAGCTTCGTGCAGAGCGGTTAGGTGTAAAATCACCGGAACTATATATTTATTCTGAAACTAATTTAGAGTTTTTAAATCAAACGATTGAAGAAGTAAAACCGAAGTTTGTTATAGTTGACTCGATTCAGACGATACACCATCCGGAAGTAACGAGTGCGCCAGGTAGTGTGTCACAAGTGCGTGAATGTACAGCTGAACTTATGCGTATTGCAAAGACGAAAAACATCGCCATCTTCCTCGTAGGACACGTGACAAAGGAAGGGCAAATTGCTGGTCCGCGTATTTTAGAACATATGGTAGATACGGTGCTATATTTTGAAGGGGAACGCCATCATAATCATCGTATTTTACGTAGTCAGAAAAATCGTTTTGGCTCAACAAATGAAATTGCGATTTTTGAAATGCTACATGGTGGGTTAAAGGAAGTATTAAATCCATCTGAAATGTTTCTACAAGAGCGTTCGCAAGGGGCACCAGGCTCAACGATTGTTGCCTCAATGGAAGGAACTCGTCCAATTTTAGTAGAAATTCAATCGCTTGTAACACCGACAAGCTTTAATTACCCAAAACGAATGGCAACAGGGGTAGATCAAAACCGTGTGCAGCTATTAATGGCCGTGCTCGAAAAGCGTATGGGGATGCTGTTACAAGCGCAAGATGCCTATATAAAGGTAGCAGGCGGTGTAAAATTAGATGAGCCAGCCATTGACTTAGCGGTATTGACATCTATTGTTTCTAGTTTTAAGGACCAAGCAGTTCGTGCGACCGACTGTTTTATTGGAGAAGTTGGTTTAACAGGAGAGGTGCGACGTGTGAGCCGTATTGAGCAACGTGTGCAGGAGGCGGCAAAACTTGGCTTTAAGCGAGCGTTTATTCCGGCTTCTAACTTAGGGGGCTGGGATTTCCCGGCAGGCATTCAAGTCATCGGTGTCGAGACAATCGCGGAGAGTTTACGTGCATGTTTTAATGATTTATAACATAAAAGGAGGCGTGCTGATTACTTTCAGACGCCTCCTTCCCGTATTCAATTACTATTAGTTTGTGCGTAATGTAGCTTCTTGTTTAGCAACTGGCTTTTTAATAATGCCAAATGGTTTGCCAACTGGTAAGAATGTGAAGCCGAAATGTTTGTTTAATACATTTGCACCTGCACCGTATAAAGATAAAATTCCAATGGCAAGCTCAGAATAAGCGGCAAGTAAATGCATGCCGTGCTCCATAATGCCAAATGAACTTAATGCTAATCCGACAAATAAGAAATTAATTAACACGAAAATGAAGAATAATACTTTATTTGTTTCAAGTGCACCGATTGTCATAAATACTGTAAATACTAGATATCCTAAATACACAACACCTAATTGACGTGTATCTACTGATGTCATTAAATTTTCACCAAATACGCCAGCTTGTACTAACCAACCAAGACCTACTGCCATCCAGAATAAACCGTAAGCACCGAATGCTGTTGTACCGAATGTATTATTGTGTTTTGAATCTAAAATAGATGCGTAAAATTGTGCAATACCACCAAGAAAAATCGCCCATGGAAGTACAAGACCTAATCCTTCCGTCCATCCGATTTTTTGAGAAGATGCAACAAGTGTAACAATCGCTAGACCAAAAAGACCAACAGCAGAAGGATCAGCTGTTATCAATTTAATTTCTTTCGTCTCTTTCAATGTGTATTTCTCCTGTTCTATGATGTAATTTTTCTCGAACATGAAGAGTGTACTCGAAAAAAGGCTTTGTAACTATATGCTATTAGTAATTTGCTAGAAAGTTTGAATTATAAAAGGATTTTAATGTGATTTCAACAATATTTCATACACTTTCAATAGCTGAATTTTAGCAAAAAAACATTTTAAGGAGAGTATTTTGTTGCAGAATAGCAGAATGGTGACAGAACTGTTATAGTGCAAGAATAGGGGTTTTACATCGCTATAAATCGATCAAATATGTATAATAAAAAAGGAGGTGAAAGTATGTTAAAGAAGGTAATTCAAGTTGCATTTTTATTTATCGGGGGGGCGTTAGGCCTAGTTTTTTTACCGCCATTATACGAACTTATTCATTTATCATCTAATCCTTGGATCAATAACCCTTATATTTCGGTAGCGTTAGGGGCAACTTTGTTATTTGTTTTATCATTTGTATTGTCAGATTACTGTGTCCGCTTTATTACATGGATGGAAGAAGTGTTGTTTAAGCTTCCGGTTGGTGATTTGCTATTTGGTACAGTTGGCTTAATTATTGGATTGGGTGTAGCGACGTTAATAGGCTTTGCTATAAACAATGTACAGCTACCGGTTGTTACAGAAGTATTACCAATTATTTTATCGATTATCCTTGGATATTTAGGGTTTAGAGTAGGATTTAACAAACGTGATGAATTAATACAATTGTTTACTCGTTCTGGAGGATCTTCAAAAAAGAAGATAGGGGAACAAGATATAAAGTTATCGCAGAAATTACTAGATACGAGTGTTATTATTGATGGGCGTATTGCGGATATTTCGGAAACAGGGTTTATTGAAGGAACGCTTGTTGTACCACAATTTGTTTTAACGGAACTTCAACATATTGCGGATTCATCAGATACGTTAAAGCGTACACGTGGACGACGTGGACTAGATATTTTAAAGCGCTTGCAAGATGAGCGTCAATCAAAAGTAGTTATTGTGGATGATGATTTTGAAGACATCGCTGAAGTAGATTTGAAATTAGTGCGTCTAGCTAAGCAGATGGGGGCACAAATTTTAACGAATGATTTTAATTTAAATAAAGTATGTGAATTGCATCAAGTGAAGGTGCTAAACATTAACGATCTAGCGAATGCTGTGAAGCCTGTTGTTATCCCAGGTGAGGATATGCAAGTTGTAGTCATTAAGGATGGGAAAGAGCATAACCAAGGTGTTGCTTATTTAGATGATGGTACGATGATTGTTGTCGAAGGTGGACGAAGCTACATTGGGCAAGCGATTACCGTAACGGTGACGAGTGTACTGCAAACATCTGCAGGGCGTATGATTTTTGCAAAGCCAAAAGACGATTAGAGTAGGAAGTGAAGATGTGCAATATGAAGTAGTATTGCCAGCTGCCGGTAGCGGAAAACGCATGGGTGCAGGGCAAAACAAATTATTTTTACAACTAGCAGACAAACCAATTCTCATTCATACGTTGCTTGTATTTGAACAAGATGCAAATTGCACAGGCATTTGGCTGGCTGTAAAGGATGAAGAGCGTGAATTCATTCAATCACTTTTACATGAATACGGCATAAAAAAAATTAAAGGCTTACCAACAGGTGGTGCTGAACGTCAGCATTCTGTGCATTCATGTATTAAGGAAATGCAGGATGTTCATATTGTACTTGTGCACGATGCCGCACGCCCGTTCATTACGGTGCCGACAATTGTAGAGCTAGTAAAAATAGCTGATGAAAAAGGTGCTGCTATTGCAGGTGTACGTGCAAAGGATACGATGAAAATTGTAGAAAACGGCATTATTAAAGAAACCGTTGATCGAGATTCTTTATGGATGATTCAAACACCACAAGCATTTCGATTTGATTTATTAGCAGAGGCAGAAGACGTAGCTGAAAAGATTGGCTTTTTAGGCACGGATGAAGCAATGCTCGTCGAACGTTTAGGACATAAAATCCATATAGTTGAAAGCAGTTATGAAAATGTTAAAATGACAACAAAAGAAGATTTAATTTTTGGTGAAGCGATATTAGCTCGCCGTGCGAATCACTAGGAGGCTATTTTATGTTTCGAGTAGGGCAAGGCTACGATGTTCATGCATTTGCAGAAGGTCGCAAATTAATTTTAGGTGGTATTGAGATTCCCCATGACCGCGGGCTTTTAGGTCATTCTGATGCAGATGTGTTGTTACATACAATTACAGATGCAGCATTAGGGGCAATTGGTGAAGGAGATATCGGACGTCACTTCCCAGACACAGACCCAGAGTGGAAGGATGCAGATTCAGCGAAATTACTAGCATACATTTGGAAAATAGTTGAGGATCGCGGCTATGTTTTAGGTAATGTAGACGCAACGATTATTGCACAACGTCCGAAAATGGCACCTTACATTGAGCCGATGAAAAATCGTATTGCAGAACTGTTAAATGCAGACCCATCTCAAGTGAATGTAAAAGCGACAACAACAGAGAAATTAGGCTTTACGGGTCGTGAAGAAGGAATTGCATCACTTGCTACGATTTTATTAATTAAAAAGTAATGGTTTAGCGTGTGTCATGGAGAATTTCGGCACACGCTACTTTTATTTACGTATTTCGAGTGGTAAAATGAACAAAGTTAAAAATTACAGGTCGTTTTTAAACGCAATTTAGGAGGCAATTATTATGACGAAACCAGTTCGTGTTCGTTATGCGCCATCTCCAACAGGCTTCTTACATATTGGTGGAGCGCGTACAGCACTATTCAACTATTTATATGCAAAACATCATAACGGAAAATTCATCGTACGTATTGAAGATACTGATATCGAGCGTAATGTAGAGGGCGGCGAAGCGTCTCAACTTGATAACTTACGCTGGTTAGGTATTATTCCAGATGAGTCAATCGATATCGGTGGTCCATATGCGCCATATCGTCAAATGGAGCGTTTAGACATTTACAAAGAGCACGCTGAAAAAATGTTAGAAGCTGGCCAAGCTTATAAATGTTTCTGTACATCTGAAGAGCTTGAAGCATCTCGTGAAGCACAAAAAGCAGCAGGCGTTGCAGCACCGACTTACGATGGTAAATGTCGCAACTTAACTGCAGAAGAAGTGGCAGCAAAAGAAGCGGCAGGCATACCTTATACAATTCGTATGCGTGTGCCTGAAGGGGTAACATATAAGTTCAATGACTTAGTACGCGGAGAAGTTTCATTCGAATCGAAAGATATTGGCGACTGGGTACTTGTGAAAGCAAACGGTATCCCAACTTACAACTTCGCGGTAGTATTAGATGATCACTTTATGGATATTACACACGTATTCCGTGGTGAAGAGCATTTATCTAACACACCAAAGCAAATGATGGTGTTTGATGCATTTGGGTGGGAGTACCCACAATATGGTCACATGACGTTAATCGTCAATGAAGAGCGCAAAAAATTATCAAAACGTGATGAAACAATCATCCAGTTCGTTGCACAATATAAAGACCTTGGCTACTTACCAGAAGCGATGTTTAACTTCTTTGGTTTACTTGGTTGGTCGCCAGAAGGGGAAGAGGAAATCTTCTCGCATGATGAGTTCGTGAAATTATTTGATGAAAAGCGCCTTTCTAAATCGCCATCAATGTTTGATAAAACAAAGCTTACTTGGATGAATAACCAATACATTAAAAAACTGTCTCATGAAGAAGTAGTAGCGTTAGCTTTACCGCATTTACAAAAAGCTGGTTTACTACCAGAAACGTTAACGGAAGCAGAGCAAGCATGGGCTTCGGATTTAATCGGTCTTTATCATGAACAAATGAGCTATGGTGCAGAAATCGTTGAATTATCAAGCCTATTCTTTACAGAAGAAATTGAATACAATGATGAAGCAAAAGAAGTATTAGCAGGTGAGCAAGTACCAGCTGTTATGGCTGCGTTCAAAGCACAGCTTGAAGCACTTGAAACATTTGATGCAGATTCAATTAAAGCGGCTATTAAAGCAGTTCAAAAAGAAACAGGTGCGAAAGGTAAAAACCTATTCATGCCAATCCGTGTTGTAACAACTGGGCAAACACATGGTCCAGAGCTACCAAATGCTATTGCGTTAATCGGAAAAGAAAAAGTAATTGCGCGAGTAGAAAAGTTCGCAAAATAAGCCCGGAGCGCAACTGTTGATTTTTGAATGATCTTATGTAAAATTGATAGTACATTGTTATTGAATTTAATAGGCTAGGGATCGATTGTTAGCCAAAAAGCGTGGAGAAGGAGAAGTACACAAAAGAATGAGCTTATTAGAGAGGACTATCACCGGCTGAAAGTAGTCTAAGCGCACTTTGTGGAAATGCACCTTTGAGTACTTTGCTGAACAAAAGTAAGCAAGTCGAGTTGTTCTCGTTACCGAACAGTAAAGTGGAAGGGCAACCTTCAAGTCAGGGTGGAACCGCGCGAATAGAGGCGTCTCTGTCATCAGTTGATGACAGGGGCGTTTTTTTATTTTATAGAAAAGGAGCAAAAAGAATGAGCATTCAAATTTTTAATTCTTTAACGAGACAGAAAGAAGAGTTTATTCCGCTTGAAGAGGGGAAAGTGAAAATGTATGTATGTGGTCCAACTGTATACAACTATATTCATATCGGAAATTCACGCCCTGTCATTGTTTACGATACTGTACGCCGTTATTTACAATATGCAGGCTATGAAGTGAAATTCGTTTCGAACTTTACAGACGTTGACGATAAAATTATTAAAGCGGCCAATGAACTTGGTGAGGAAGTATTTGAATTAACAGAGCGTTTTATCGCTGCGTACTTTGATGATATTACAGCGCTTGGTTGCAAAAAAGCGGATGTGCATCCTCGCGTAACGAATCATATGGATGACATTATCGAATTTATCGGGGTGTTAATCGATAAAGGATATGCTTATGAGTCTGGTGGTGATGTCTACTATCGTACGCGTAAATTTGACGGCTACGGCAAATTAAGTCACCAATCAATTGATGATTTAAAAGTAGGCGCTCGTATTGAAGCAGGTGAAAAGAAAGAAGACCCATTAGACTTTGCATTATGGAAAGCAGCGAAACCAGGTGAAATTAAATGGGCAAGTCCGTGGGGAGAAGGGCGTCCGGGTTGGCATATTGAGTGTTCTGTAATGGCACGTGAGCATTTAGGTGATACAATTGATATTCACGCAGGTGGTCAAGACTTAACATTCCCACACCATGAAAATGAAATTGCACAATCAGAGGCGTATACGGAAAAAACATTTGCACGTTACTGGATGCATAATGGTTATATTAATATCGACAATGAGAAAATGTCCAAATCGCTTGGTAACTTTGTATTAGTAAATGATATTCGCAAGCAAATTGACCCACAGGTGCTACGTTTCTTCATGCTGAGTGTACATTATCGTCATCCAATTAACTTTGCACAAGATTTAGTAGAAGCGGCTGCAACAGGTTTAGAACGCTTACGTACGGCTTATGCAAACGTTCAATATCGCCTATCTGCAACAGCAGGGTTAGGTGAAGGAAGCGAAGAATGGATAGCGAAAATTGCAGATGTTAAAGCCCAATTTGAAGAAGCGATGAATGATGACTTCAATACGGCGAATGCTATTTCCGCGCTATTTGAGTTAGCACGTATTGCTAATACGTACTTAAACGAAAGCAATACAGAAGAGCGTGTTTTACAAGCATTTATCGATACATTTGATACACTAGGTGATGTATTAGGAATTGTGTTTGCACAAGAAACTGAATTGCTAGATGAAGAAATTGAAGCGTTAATCGAAGAGCGTAATCAAGCACGTAAAAATCGTGACTTTGCACGTTCAGATGAAATTCGAGATCAATTGTTAAGTATGAATATTATTTTAGAAGATACTCGTCAAGGAACGCGCTGGAAACGAGGATAATAGTATGATGAAACTTCGAACAGAAGATGTAAAACAATTAAATGCATTGGCGCTTGCTTATATGGGGGATGCTGTACTTGAACAAAAAGTACGCGAGCATCTCCTACTAGCAGGGCGTGTTAAACCGAATACGCTTCATAAAGAAGCAACAAAATATGTGTCGGCCAAGGCGCAAGCGTTTGTTGTACACCGCATGATGGACGAAGCGTTCTTAACAGAAGAAGAACTAGCTATCTTCCGCCGCGGCCGTAACGCGAAATCGGGAACTGTACCAAAAAATACAGATGTACAAACGTACCGCAATAGCTCTGGTTTTGAGGCGGTACTAGGATACTTATTTTTAATAAAACAACTAGAGCGCGTATATGAAATTATTGATTATGCAATAGACATAATTGAACAGCAGAAGGGAGTGTAGGACATGACGGAACAAAATAGCGAAATGATCGCAGGGAAAAATCCGGTATTAGAAGCGCTTCGTTCAGGTCGAGAAATAAATAAACTATGGATTGCAGAAGGAGTTAAAAAATCTGGCATTAATGAACTGCTAGATTTAGCCCGTGAGCGTGGTGTTCTTGTACAATTTGTACCGAAGAAAAAGGTAGATCAGTTATCAGATGCTAATCACCAAGGGATTGTTGCGTCAGTAGCTGCTTATAAATATGCAGAACTTGAAGATTTATTTTCAGCGGCGCAAAAGAAAAATGAAGACCCGTTTTTTTTAATATTAGATGAATTAGAGGACCCGCATAATTTGGGGTCCATTATGCGAACAGCAGATGCAATCGGTGTACATGGAATCATTATTCCGAAACGTCGAGCAGTAGGATTGACAGCAGTTGTAGCAAAAGCTTCGACTGGTGCTATCGAGCATGTGCCTGTTGTGCGTGTGACAAACTTAGCACAAACGGTGGACGAGCTGAAGGAGCGCGGTGTTTGGATTGCTGGAACAGATGCGAAAGGCTCAGCTGACTATCGCAAAATGGATGCAACACTTCCACTTGCCATCATTATTGGTAGTGAAGGTAAAGGTATGAGTTCGTTGCTCAAGAAAAAATGTGATTTCTTATATCACTTACCGATGGTTGGACATGTTACATCGTTAAATGCTTCTGTTGCTGCGGCACTTTTAATGTATGAAGTGTATCGCAAACGACAAGAACAGAACGGATAACGCTTATGCAAAATATTTTGCTAGTAGATGGCTACAATATGATCGGTGCATGGAAAGAATTGCGTTTCCTTCGCGATGAAAATTTCGAGGATGCACGTGACCGACTAGTGGAGCTAATGGCGGAATATAAGGCGGTAAAAGGTTGGCGCGTCATTGTTGTATTTGATGCGCACCTTGTACCAGGTACTGAACAATTGTATATACAGCATGATGTAGAAGTGATTTTTACACGTAAAAATGAGACGGCGGACGAGCGTATTGAAAAATTATCGACCGATTTAAAGGGACGAAAAATTCAAATTCACGTAGCGACTTCTGATATGACCGAACAAAATGTGGTATTTGGTCATGGCGCACTACGTAAGTCTGCACGTGAACTTGAAATTGAAATGGAAATTATTCAATCAAATATCTCGCGGAAAGTGAAAGAAACTCAAAGCGAAAAGCCATCTAGGCGTATTAATCTTCCGGATGATATTGCTTTAACATTGGAAAAATGGCGAAGAGGTTTAAAATAACTTATTGACCGTTATTTTCCAATTCTATTATACTGTTTCTAATGATTCTGGCGTACTGGGGTGAGAATATTGCTTAAAAGCGAAAAATTGCAAGTCGTACAGCATTTTGATGAACTTTCAGATGAAGAACTTGTAGAGCAAGTTCATTTAGGCAATACAAATGCGTTAGATTATCTGATTACAAAATATCGCTTATTTGTAAAAGTGAAAGCACGTTCATACTTTTTAATTGGTGCAGATAAAGAGGATATTATTCAAGAGGGAATGATTGGGCTTTATAAAGCAATTCGTGATTTTAAAGGAGACAAGCTCGCATCATTCCGTGCGTTTGCAGAACTGTGCATTACACGCCAAATTATTACAGCTATTAAAACGGCTACTCGTCAAAAACATATTCCGCTAAATTCATATGTTTCGCTTGATAAGCCGATTTATGATGAAGATTCGGAGCGTACGCTCATGGACGTAATCACAAGTCCTCTCTCTGATAATCCAGAGCATTTAATGATTAATAGGGAAGAATATTCTAGATTAGAAGGACAAATGAGTGAAGTATTAAGTGAGCTTGAGCAACAAGTGTTAGTCTTATATTTGGAAGGGCGTTCTTATAACGAGATTTCGAGTTTATTAAACCGTTCAACGAAGTCTATTGATAATGCCTTACAGAGAATTAAACGGAAATTAGAACGTCATTTAGAGTTTGGTGAATTGTTTTAGGAGCGGTGTCTCGCTTGTTGACAGTATGCATATTAGGTGTTAGTCTTGATTAGACAAAATGCCGAAATAGGTGAAATTAAATGGCCAATAAAGTCATTTTAAGTTGTGAAAAATGTGGCTCCAGAAACTATTCAATGCCAGCGAAATCTGGAAATGAGACAAAGCGTCTAGAATTGAAAAAGTTTTGTTCATATTGTAATGAACATACCGTGCACAAGCAAACATTATAAATTGATTAGAATGTTAAATAAACGATTTGTTCGGAGGTTAAGTTAGAAAATGAGCAAGATTACAAACTTTTTAGGTGAAGTCGGATCAGAAATGCGTAAAACAAGCTGGCCTAAAAGTAAAGAGTTAACAAAATATACGGTTGTTGTAGTTGCAACTGTTATTTTCTTTGCTTTATACTTTACGGTAGTGGATTTAGGTGTTTCAGAGGCATTACGTTGGTTCTTAGAACTATAAAAATAGTATATTTGATGAAATAGCCCGTATACTTTGAAACAACGGGTTTTTTCATTTGGTGAAAATTTGTGTCGCAAACAGTGCATCACGAGTAATAGAGGGAGGGACGGACGAGTAGTCCAGATTTTATGGAGAAAAATTGGTATGTAGTGCATACTTATTCAGGTTATGAAAACCGTGTAAAAGCAAATCTTGAAAAACGCGTTGAAACAATGGGCATGCAGGATAAAATCTTCCGTGTAATCGTACCAGAGCATGAGGAAATCGATATTAAAGAGGATGGCAAGAAACGCACGGTAATGCGTAAAGTATTCCCAGGTTATGTGTTGGTAGAGTTAATCATGACGGATGACTCGTGGTATGTTGTACGTAATACACCAGGTGTTACAGGCTTCATCGGTTCATCAGGTGGCGGTGCAAAACCTACGCCATTACTTCCTGAAGAAGCGGAACGTTTACTTGCTCAAATGGGTATGAACGAACAAGCGATTGGTGAAATAGCGGTAACTGTTGGAGAAGTAGTTGAAGTGTTAGAAGGACCATTCGCTCACTTCCAAGGTAAAGTGGAAGAAATTGATATAGAAAAAGGTAAAGTGAAAGTAACGGTTGATATGTTTGGCCGTGAAACGAAGATGGAATTAGACTTTACTCAGATTCGAAAAATATAGAATTATTTATACTTGCGCTAATGAAATAAAAGTGATATCATTTCATAGGTCAGACTGTCAATTTATTTCAGTGTGATGGATAATTTTATTTTTAATGTTATCGGATTTAAGCCGACAGACAGATATTGAGTGGGAGGGGCAACCCTATGACCACATCACGGACTTAAGGAGGTGTGTCTCGTGGCTAAAAAAGTAATTAAAGTTGTAAAACTTCAAATTCCTGCTGGTAAAGCTAACCCAGCTCCACCGGTTGGTCCTGCATTAGGTCAAGCAGGTGTTAACATCATGGGATTCTGTAAGGAGTTCAACGCTCGTACTGCTGATCAAGCTGGTCTAATTATTCCGGTTGAAATTTCAGTATTCGAAGACCGTTCATTCACTTTCATTACGAAAACTCCACCAGCTGCAGTTCTACTTAAAGTAGCTGCTGGTATCCAATCTGGATCTGGTGAACCAAACCGTAAAAAAGTTGCAACGGTTAAACGTGATAAAGTTCGCGAAATCGCTGAACAAAAAATGCCAGACCTAAACGCTGCATCTGTAGAAGCTGCAATGTTAATGGTTGAAGGTACTGCACGAAGCATGGGTATTGTTATCGAAGACTAATCTCATCTTCAAAGACTTGATGATGCATTTGTTTTTTGGAAGGTTGCTGCGCTCTTAAAGAGTGCGCAACCTTTATTCGTGGGAGGTTCATTCCGCTACAACCACAATCAAGGAGGAAATTAACAATGGCTAAAAAAGGTAAAAAATTACAAGATGCGGCTAAATTAGTAGACCGCTCTAAATTATACGAAGCAGCAGAAGCAATCGCTCTTGCTCAAAAAACTAGCACTGTAAACTTCGACGCTACTGTAGAAGTTGCTTTCAAATTAGGTATCGATACTCGTAAAAACGACCAACAAATCCGTGGTGCAGTAGTACTTCCAAACGGTACTGGTAAAACTCAACGCGTATTAGTATTCGCTAAAGGTGAAAAACTTAAAGAAGCAGAAGCTGCTGGTGCAGACTATGTAGGCGATGCAGAGTACATCCAAAAAATCCAACAAGGCTGGTTCGACTTTGATGTAATCGTAGCTACTCCAGACATGATGGGTGAAGTTGGTAAACTTGGTCGTGTATTAGGTCCTAAAGGTTTAATGCCAAACCCTAAAACTGGTACAGTTACTTTCGACGTAACAAAAGCTATCGAAGAAATCAAAGCTGGTAAAGTAGAATACCGTGCTGACAAAGCTGGTATCATCCACGCTCCTATCGGTAAAGTTTCTTTCGAAACAGAAAAGTTAGTTGAAAACTTCTTAACAGTATTCGATGTAGTACAAAAAGCTAAACCAGCTGCAGCTAAAGGTACTTACATGAAATCTGTAAATGTAACTACTACAATGGGTCCAGCTGTAAAAGTTGATGCTCAATCAGTAGTTATCAAATAATTCCTGAAAAATATTTTGATTTAATTAGTTGACAACGATCCGCTTACTTGGTAAGATGGATGCTGTTGTGAATCATCCATTTGTACCGTAGACAGTAGGAGTGACTTGTCACTTAATAATCCTACCGAGGACATCGGAGTCCAGATTCTTTTTAAGATGATGACTTTCTGCCCTTATGTCTACTTTGACATAAGGGCTTTCTTTTGTCGGTATAAATGACTCATTCTAATAGGAGGTGTCATCATGAGCAAAGCAATCGAAACAAAAAAAGTTCAAGTACAAGAAATCGCTGAGAAATTCCAATCAGCTGCTTCTGTAGTAGTGGTTGACTACCGTGGTTTAACTGTAGCTCAAGTAACAGAATTACGTAAGCAATTACGTGAAGCTGGTGTTGAGTTCAAAGTTTATAAAAACACATTAACTCGCCGTGCTACTGAAATCGCTGGTGTTGAAGCAATCAATGAGTTCTTAACTGGTCCAAACGCTGTTGCGTTCTCAAACGAAGACGTAGTAGCTCCAGCTAAAATTATCAACGAGTTCGCTAAGAAAAACGAAGCGTTAGAAATTAAAGCTGGTATCATCGAAGGTACTGTTGCATCTGAAGCTGACGTTAAAGCTCTTGCAGAACTTCCATCACGCGAAGGTCTATTATCAATGCTTTTATCTGTACTTCAAGCTCCAGTGCGCAACTTCGCACTTGCAACAAAAGCTGTTGCAGAACAAAAAGAAGAGCAAGGCGCTTAATTCGTCCATATCTTCAACAATCGGCTTAACGGCCTAAAACTATAAAACATTCCATAGGAGGAAATTAAAATGAACAAAGAGCAAATCTTAGAAGCTATCAAAGCTATGACAGTTCTAGAATTAAACGATTTAGTAAAAGCTATCGAAGAAGAATTCGGTGTAACAGCAGCAGCTCCTGTAGCTGTAGTAGCTGGCGGTGCAGCTGCAGCTGACGAAAAAACTGAGTTTGACGTAGTATTAGCATCTGCTGGTGCAGAAAAAATCAAAGTAATCAAAGTGGTACGCGAAATCACTGGTCTTGGCTTAAAAGAAGCTAAAGAAGTAGTAGATAACGCTCCTAAAGCACTTAAAGAAGGCGCTTCTAAAGAAGAAGCTGAAGAAATCAAAGCTAAACTTGAAGAAGTTGGCGCAACTGTAGAAGTTAAGTAATCTTAACTCTCTTTATTAAGAAAAGCTCGTCAATGTGACGGGCTTTTCTTTTTCTAAGCGGATAGGAAAGCGTAAGTTTTTAAGAAAATCCGCATAAATAAGGATATGATTTCGTCCTATTCTGGTTGAGATGTATCTTTCTAATCAATAAATCGGAAGAGTGCTTGAAAGTATCTCATCCATCATTTATATAAGGGGCGTGTTGTGCTATGTCTGAACATTATTATTCGAATAAACCTCAAACTGAGAGTAAACCACGCCAATGGAAATTTACTTTACGTGGGCACACGTTTACATTTGAAACAGATGCCGGCGTATTTAGCAAAAGCGAAGTAGATTTTGGATCCCGTGTATTAATCGATACTTTTGAAATGCCAGAAGTAGAAGGCGATGTGCTGGATGTTGGTTGCGGTTATGGCCCGATTGGGTTATCGATTGCGAAGGCGATTCCTGAGCGTTTCGTTCATATGATGGACATTAATACGCGTGCGATTGCACTTGCTGAGAAAAATGCGCAAGTTAACGGGGTTCAAAATGTACGTATTTTTGAAAGTAATGGTCTAGCTTCGGTAGGTGATGTAAAAGCGGCTGCTATTTTAACAAACCCACCAATTCGTGCTGGAAAAGAAACGATTTTTCGATTTTATGATGAGTCCTATGAAAAGTTAGTAGAAGGTGGCGAGCTTTGGGTTGTTATTCAGAAGAAGCAAGGCGCTCCATCGACAGTAAGTCATTTAGAAGAACGGTTTTCAGAAGTAGATGTTGTAGAGAAGAAAAAAGGTTATTGGATCATTCGAGCGAAAAAATAATGAACCATAACTTAAAAGATTGACTTGACAAATTGACTGTGATAACATAATAAAATGCAAAATTATTATTTTGAAGAAGTATGCCCTTTTGTATTAAAAAGTAAGTTTTTAGGGCAGACTGTTCAAAAATAAGTTTAGTTTAAGTTTAACCGAAAATGAGAACAAATGAGTGTCTCGTTTTCTTTTTGTCTTTCGAAATCATACACTATTTGGGTGATTTTGCAAAGACCTATTATCGCTTTATTGAGGGGTGAATGAGTTGACAGGTCAACTAGTTCAGTACGGACAACACCGCCAGCGTAGAAGCTTTGCGCGTATTAATGAGGTGCTGGAGCTTCCGAACTTAATCGAAATCCAAACAGCATCTTATGAGTGGTTCCTTGAAGAAGGATTGCGCGAGATGTTCCACGACATTTCTCCAATCGAAGATTTTACAGGTAATCTTTCACTTGAATTCGTCGACTATACATTAGGCGAACCGAAGTATGATGTTGATGAGTGTAAAGAACGTGACGTAACTTATGCTGCACCATTACGTGTAAAAGTACGTCTACACAACAAAGAAACAGACGAAGTAAAAGAGCAAGACGTTTTCATGGGTGATTTCCCATTAATGACGGAAACAGGCACGTTTATTATTAACGGTGCTGAGCGTGTTATCGTTTCACAGTTAGTTCGTTCTCCAAGTGTTTATTTCCACGATAAAACGGACAAAAACGGTAAAAAAGGCTTTGGCGCTACAGTCATTCCAAACCGTGGTGCATGGCTTGAATACGAAACTGATGCAAAGGATGTTGTATACGTTCGTATCGATCGTACACGTAAACTTCCTGTAACTGTATTATTACGTGCATTAGGTTTTGGCTCAGACCAAGAAATCATCGATATTATTGGTGATAATGAGTATTTACGTAATACGCTTGAAAAAGATAACACTGAAAGTACTGAAAAAGCACTTCTTGAAATCTATGAGCGTCTACGTCCAGGTGAACCACCAACAGTTGAAAGTGCGAAGAGCTTACTATACTCTCGTTTCTTCGACGCGAAACGCTACGATTTAGCAAACGTTGGTCGCTATAAAATGAACAAAAAGCTTCACATTAAAAATCGTTTATTTAACCAAACGATTGCAGAAACATTAGCTGATCCAGAGACTGGTGAAGTTTTAGTTGAAAAAGGTACGTTATTAGATCGTCGTAACTTAGATAAGTTAATCCCTTATTTAGAAAAAGGTATCGGCTTCCGTACACTATCTCAAGTAGGTGGCGTATTAGAAGATGATATTACAGTACAATCAATCAAAATTTACGCACCAAATGATGAAGCACAAAAAGAAATTAACGTTATTTCAAATGCTTATATTGATGAAGAAGTGAAAAACATTACACCAGCTGACGTATTAGCTTCTGTATCGTACTTCTTTAACTTATTATATGGTGTTGGTAACACGGATGATATCGACCATTTAGGTAACCGTCGTCTACGTTCAGTTGGTGAGTTATTACAAAACCAATTCCGTATCGGTTTATCTCGTATGGAGCGTGTAGTACGTGAGCGTATGTCTATTAATGACACAGCTGCAATCGTGCCACAGCAATTAATCAACATCCGCCCTGTAATTGCATCCATTAAAGAGTTCTTCGGTAGCTCTCAATTATCGCAATTCATGGACCAAACAAACCCATTAGCAGAATTAACGCATAAACGTCGTCTATCTGCGTTAGGACCTGGTGGTTTAACACGTGAGCGTGCTGGTATGGAAGTACGTGACGTTCACTACTCTCACTATGGTCGTATGTGTCCGATTGAAACGCCTGAGGGACCAAACATTGGTCTAATTAACTCGCTTTCATCATTTGCGAAAGTAAATAAATTCGGATTTATTGAAACACCATACCGTCGTGTTAATCCTGAAACTGGTCAAGTAACAGATCAAATCGACTACTTAACAGCTGATGAAGAAGACAACTATGTAGTAGCGCAAGCGAACTCAATTTTAAATCCGGATGGTACATTTGCGAATGAAGAAGTTGTAGGTCGTTTCCGTGGTGACAACACGGTATTCAAACGTGAAGTAATCGACTACATGGATGTATCACCAAAGCAAGTAGTATCTGCTGCCACAGCATGTATCCCATTCTTAGAAAACGACGACTCAAACCGTGCGTTAATGGGTGCGAACATGCAACGTCAAGCGGTTCCGTTATTAAATCCTGAAGCACCATTCGTTGGTACAGGTATGGAACACGTTGACGCGCGTGATTCGGGTGCTGCAGTTGTTGCGAAATATGATGGTATTGTGGAGCACGTAGAAGCTCGTTCAATCCACGTACGTCGTATTGAAGTTGTAGATGGTAAAGAAGTTAAAGGCGATTTAACAAAATACAAACTACAAAAATTCGTTCGTTCAAACCAAGGTACTTCATATAACCAACGTCCGATTGTTAAAGTCGGTGACCGTGTAAAACCACGTGATATTTTAGCTGATGGTCCATCAATGGAGCGTGGCGAATTAGCACTTGGTCGTAACGTACTTGTTGCGTTCATGACATGGGATGGCTTTAACTACGAGGATGCTGTTATTATGAGTGAGCGCCTTGTAAAAGACGATGTATATACTTCTGTTCATATTGAAGAATATGAATCAGAATCGCGTGATACAAAACTAGGACCTGAAGAAATCACACGTGACATTCCAAATGTTGGGGAAGATGCACTTCGTAACTTAGACGAACGTGGTATCATTCGCATCGGTGCGGAAGTACGTGATGGTGACATCTTAGTAGGTAAAGTAACGCCTAAAGGGGTTACAGAGTTAACAGCTGAAGAACGTTTATTACACGCTATCTTTGGTGAGAAAGCACGTGAAGTACGTGATACTTCATTAAAAGTACCTCACGGAGCAGGCGGTATTGTTCTAGATGTTAAAGTATTCAACCGTGAAGACGGTGATGAGTTACCACCTGGTGTGAACCAATTAGTTCGTGTTTATATTGTTCAAAAACGTAAAATTCGCGTTGGGGACAAAATGGCCGGACGTCATGGTAACAAAGGGGTTATCTCTCGCATCTTACCGGAAGAAGATATGCCATTCATGCCGGACGGAACACCAGTTGATATCATGTTAAACCCACTTGGGGTACCATCTCGTATGAACATCGGACAAGTATTAGAGCTTCACTTAGGTATGGCTTCACGCTACTTAGGCGTACACATGGCTACTCCTGTATTTGATGGCGCTAATGAAGAAGATGTTTGGGAAACGATGGAAGAAGCTGGTATGAACCGTGATGGTAAAACAATTCTTTATGATGGACGTTCAGGTGAGCCATTCGACAACCGTGTATCTGTTGGTATCATGTACATGATTAAACTAGCACACATGGTTGATGATAAACTTCACGCACGTTCAACTGGTCCTTACTCATTAGTAACGCAACAACCGCTTGGTGGTAAAGCACAATTCGGTGGTCAGCGCTTCGGTGAGATGGAGGTATGGGCACTTGAAGCATACGGTGCTGCTTACACGTTACAAGAGATTTTAACTGTAAAATCGGATGACGTTGTAGGTCGTGTGAAAACATACGAAGCAATCGTTAAAGGTGAAAGTGTTCCAGAACCAGGCGTACCAGAGTCATTCAAAGTATTAATTAAAGAGCTTCAATCTTTAGGTATGGACGTTAAAATGTTAACGATCAATGATGAAGAGGTAGAGCTTCGCGATTTAGATGATGAAGACGATCTTCAACCTGCAGATGCATTGAACATTGCAGCTATCTCAAACGAAGAAGATGCTGTTGAATCATTTGAATAATTAAGCTTTCAACAACGGGCAGGTACTGCCTGCCCGTTTTTATTTTTATTAGTTAATTTTTTCTGTGCACAAAGTTTAATCGATACCGGTTTAAACTTTTTTTGGTAGATAAGAATGATAAGCACTCTTGTCTACATAAGTAAGAACATCTTTGGGTTCTATAGAGGCTAGATGTTTCTTACTAACCGTTAAATTGTCGAGCTGCGGAAAAGTCAGTAAAGGACTTATACTAAAGGGAGGTAGGCTCCTTGATAGACGTTAATGAATTTGAATATATGAAAATTGGTTTAGCTTCTCCGGACAAGATTCGCTCTTGGTCATATGGTGAAGTGAAAAAACCTGAAACAATCAACTACCGTACATTAAAACCAGAAAAAGACGGTCTTTTCTGCGAACGTATCTTTGGACCAACTAAAGACTGGGAATGTCACTGTGGTAAATATAAACGTGTACGTTACAAAGGTGTAGTTTGTGACCGTTGTGGTGTTGAAGTAACACGTGCAAAAGTTCGTCGTGAGCGTATGGGTCACATTGAATTAGCTGCTCCTGTATCTCATATTTGGTACTTTAAAGGAATTCCAAGTCGTATGGGGCTTATTTTAGATATGTCTCCACGTGCACTTGAGGAAGTAATTTACTTTGCATCTTATGTAGTAATTGATCCTGCAGGTACAAACTTAGAGCATAAACAACTTCTTTCTGAAAAAGAATATCGTGCATACCGTGAAAAATTCGGAGCGTCATTCGAAGCTGCAATGGGTGCAGAAGCAATTAAAAAGCTTCTTGAACAAATCGATTTAGAAGAAGAAACAACAATGCTAAAAGAAGAGTTAAAAACAGCTCAAGGTCAACGTCGTACGCGTGCGATTAAACGCCTTGAAGTTGTAGAATCATTCCGTAACTCAGGCAACAAGCCTTCTTGGATGATTCTTGACGTACTACCTGTTATTCCACCAGAGCTTCGTCCAATGGTGCAATTAGATGGTGGTCGTTTCGCAACTTCTGATTTAAACGACTTATACCGTCGTGTAATTAACCGTAACAACCGTTTAAAACGTTTACTTGACCTTGGTGCACCAAGCATCATCGTACAAAACGAAAAACGTATGTTACAAGAAGCAGTAGATGCCCTAATCGACAATGGTCGTCGTGGTCGTCCTGTAACTGGTCCTGGTAACCGTCCTTTAAAATCACTTTCACACATGCTGAAAGGTAAACAAGGTCGTTTCCGTCAAAACTTACTTGGTAAACGTGTAGACTACTCTGGTCGTTCGGTTATCGTAGTAGGTCCAAACTTAAAAATGTACCAATGTGGTCTTCCAAAAGAAATGGCAATCGAGCTATTCAAACCTTTCGTTATGAAAGAGTTAGTAGAACGTGGTCTCGCTCATAACATTAAGAGTGCAAAACGTAAAATTGAACGTATGCACAATGAAGTTTGGGACGTTTTAGAAGACGTTATTCGTGAGCATCCGGTATTACTTAACCGTGCACCGACGCTTCACCGTCTTGGTATCCAAGCATTCGAGCCTACATTAGTAGAGGGCCGTGCAATTCGTCTTCACCCATTAGTATGTACAGCTTATAACGCTGACTTTGATGGTGACCAAATGGCGGTTCACGTTCCATTATCAGCAGAAGCACAAGCAGAAGCACGCTTACTTATGTTAGCGGCTCAAAATATCCTGAACCCGAAAGATGGTAAACCAGTAGTAACACCATCTCAAGATATGGTACTAGGTAACTATTACTTAACACTTGAGCGTGAAGGTGCTCGTGGTGAAGGCTCTATCTTCTACGGTTCTGATGAAGTGTTAATCGCGTATCAAAACGGTCACGTGCATTTACACACGCGTATTGCAATTCAAGCTTCTTCTTTAAACAACCCAACGTTTACAGAAGAACAAAACAAAATGTTCTTATTAACGACTGTTGGTAAGGTAATCTTCAATGAAATTTTACCTGAATCATTCCCTTACATTAATGAACCAACAGATACAAACTTAGAAGATAAGACACCTGAGAAATACTTCGTTAACTTAACAATTGACGAAGAAACACTTGCAGAATTAGAAGCATCTGAAGAGTACAAAACTCTATCAGAAGGTGAGAAAATTGAAGCACAACGTCAAGCTGTATTACGCAAGCACTTTGCTTCAGTTCCAGCTGTACCGCCATTCCGTAAGAAATTCTTAGGAAATGTTATCGCGCAAGTATTTAAGATGTTTAAAATTACTGAAACGTCTAAAATGCTTGACCGCATGAAAGACTTAGGTTTCAAATATTCTACTCGTGCTGGTATTACAGTAGGTGTATCTGACATCGAAGTATTACCTGAAAAAGGTGAAATCCTAGAAGAAGCACAAGGTAAAGTAGATAAAGTAATGAAGCAATTCCGCCGTGGTTTAATCACAGAGGAAGAGCGTTATGACCGTGTAATTGAGATCTGGTCAAAAGCGAAGGATACAATCCAAGGCAAACTGATGGACTCATTACAAAAAACAAACCCAATCTTCATGATGTCGGATTCTGGTGCCCGTGGTAACGCATCGAACTTTACGCAACTTGCTGGTATGCGTGGTCTGATGGCCAACCCGGCTGGTCGTATCATCGAGTTACCAATCAAATCTTCATTCCGTGAAGGTTTAACAGTATTAGAGTACTTCATCTCAACTCACGGTGCGCGTAAAGGTCTTGCCGATACGGCGTTAAAAACAGCTGACTCAGGTTACCTGACTCGTCGTTTAGTAGACGTTGCACAAGACGTTATCGTTCGTGAAGATGATTGTGGTACTGACCGTGGTTTAACAATCGGTGCGTTAATGGAAGGCAACGAGGTAATCGAAGCGCTTGACGAACGTATCGTAGGTCGTTATACGAAGAAAACAATTGTTCATCCAGAAACAGGCGCTGTTATTTTAGAGCGTGACGGATTAATTACACAAGATGTAGCGAAGGCAATTGACGAAGCTGGCATCGAACAAGTAACAATCCGCTCTGCATTCACATGTAACACAAAACATGGTGTATGTAAAAAATGTTATGGTATGAACTTAGCTACTGGTGACGAAGTTGAGGTTGGGGAAGCGGTTGGTATTATTGCTGCTCAATCAATCGGTGAGCCAGGTACGCAGTTAACGATGCGTACATTCCATACAGGTGGGGTAGCCGGAAACGATATTACACAAGGTCTTCCGCGTATCCAAGAGATTTTCGAAGCGCGTAATCCGAAAGGGCAAGCGGTTATCTCTGAAATTTCTGGTACGGTATCAGACATTGAAGAAATTCGTGAAGGCTTAAAAGAAATTACAATTCACGGTGAAGTAGAAACGCGTAAATACCAAGCGCCTTACAACGCTCGTTTAAAAGTACAACTAGGTGATGAAATTAAACCTGGTCAAATTTTAACAGAAGGTTCTATCGATCCAAAACAATTATTAAAAGTTAAAGACGTAGCAACAGTTCAAGAATATCTGTTAAAAGAAGTACAAAAAGTATACCGTATGCAAGGGGTAGAAATCGGTGATAAGCACATCGAGGTAATGGTTCGCCAAATGCTTCGTAAAGTGCGTGTAATCGAAGCTGGAGATACTGATTTATTACCAGGTTCATTACTAGATATTCACCAATTCCTTGAAGCAAATACAGAAGTCGTATTAAACGGCAAAGCGCCTGCAACATGTCGCCCTGTAATTTTAGGTATTACAAAAGCTTCTCTTGAAACAGAGTCATTCTTATCTGCTGCATCATTCCAAGAAACAACTCGTGTGTTAACGGATGCGGCAATTAAAGGTAAGCGTGATGAACTTCTTGGTCTGAAGGAAAATGTAATTATCGGTAAACTTGTTCCTGCAGGTACTGGTATGCAACGTTACCGTCAAATTCGTATTGCAGAAGACAATCCTGCAACAGAAGAAGAGTTAACTGCATTTGAATAAGTAATAGATTCCGGGTAAGCATCCCTTACCCGGAATTTTTAAAGATATTAGTTGACAGTTGAAATTGGTAATGATAATATATTCAAGGTTGATAGTTAACTGTCTGTACTTCGGAGGATATGAAAATGTCTTATGATAAAGTAAAACAGGCTAGTAAAACAATCATAGGTACAAAGCAAGCAGTGAAAGCGATGCGTGCTGGACAAGTGACCGAAGTTTTTGTCGCACTGGATGCAGACAGTTGGGTAACCGATCCGGCCATTCTTCTCGCGAAAGAAATCGGGATACCAGTTCATCTCGTCGAGTCAAAGAAAGAACTTGGGGAAGCTTGCGGCATTCAAGTTGGAGCTGCGGTTGTTGCGATTACTGCGATGTAGTTTTTGTGTTATTGGCACAAAGACTTTGTTTTTACCCAAAAAATGAACCACCTGGATGTGTGGTATTAAAGGATTCAATGAAGGGAGGAAAAATCGATGCCTACAATTAACCAATTGGTACGTAAGCCTCGTAAATCTAAAATCACGAAATCAAACTCACCAGCGTTAAATAAAGGATATAACTCATTTAAAAAATCTTTAACTGATGTTAAATCTCCACAAAAACGTGGTGTTTGTACTCGTGTAGGTACTATGACGCCTAAAAAACCTAACTCAGCGTTACGTAAATACGCTCGTGTACGTTTAACTAACCAAATCGAGGTTACTGCGTACATCCCAGGTGAAGGCCACAACTTACAAGAGCACAGTGTTGTTCTTATCCGTGGCGGTCGTGTAAAAGACTTACCAGGGGTTCGTTATCACATCGTTCGTGGTGCTCTTGACACTGCTGGTGTAAACGGCCGTATGCAATCTCGTTCTCTATATGGTACAAAACGTCCAAAAGAGAAAAAATAATTTAAATTTAAAATTCTAAAATAGATATTCATCTGAAAGGAGGAAAACACATGCCTCGTAAAGGTCCTGTTTCCAAACGTGACGTGTTACCAGATCCAATTTATAATTCAAAATTAGTAACTCGTTTAGTTAATAAAATGATGATTGACGGTAAAAAAGGTACTTCTCAAAAGATTTTATACGGTGCGTTCGAATTAGTTAAAGAACGTTCAGGTCAAGATCCTCTAGAAGTATTCGAAGCGGCATTAAACAACGTAATGCCAGTTCTTGAAGTACGTGCTCGCCGTGTTGGTGGTTCTAACTACCAAGTACCGGTTGAAGTTCGTCCAGAACGCCGTACAACTTTAGGTCTTCGCTACTTAGTGAACTATTCTCGTCTACGTGGTGAGAAAACAATGGAAGAGCGTTTAGCTAACGAAATTTTAGACGCTTCTAACAACACTGGTGCTTCAGTTAAGAAACGTGAAGATATGCACAAAATGGCAGAAGCGAACAAAGCATTCGCTCACTACCGTTGGTAATTCCATCTATGCTCTAGCTTGCTAGGGCTTAGATTTTACTTAAAAGTTTTAACCCAATATGGAAGGAGAAATTTCCTATGAAACGCGAATTCTCATTAGAGAATACACGTAATATTGGGATCATGGCTCACATTGATGCTGGTAAAACAACAACAACAGAGCGTATCCTTTATTACACTGGTAAGATTCATAAAATTGGTGAAACTCACGAAGGTGCTTCTCAAATGGACTGGATGGAGCAAGAGCAAGAACGTGGTATTACAATCACTTCTGCTGCGACAACAGCTCAATGGAAAGGCAACCGCGTAAACATCATCGATACTCCAGGACACGTAGACTTCACTGTAGAAGTAGAACGTTCATTACGTGTACTTGATGGTGCGGTAACAGTACTTGATGCTCAATCTGGTGTTGAGCCTCAAACTGAAACAGTATGGCGTCAAGCAACAACTTACGGCGTACCACGTATCGTATTTATCAATAAAATGGATAAAATGGGTGCAGACTTCTTATACTCTGTAGGTACTCTACACGAGCGTTTACAAGCAAACGCACACCCAATCCAATTACCAATCGGTGCTGAAGACGAGTTCAAAGCAATCATCGACTTAATCGAAATGACTGTAACTTACTACGATAACGAAGAAGGTACAGCATTACGTGAAGGCGAAGCGATTCCTGAAGAATATCAAGCACAAGCTGAAGAATACCGTGAAAAGTTAATTGAAGCGATTGCTGAAGTTGACGAAGAAATCATGGAAAAATACTTTGCTGGTGAAGAAATTACAAAAGAAGAGCTTAAAGCGGCTATCCGTAAAGCAACTATCGCTGTACAATTCTACCCAGTAATCTGCGGTACTGCATTCAAACACAAAGGTGTTCGTAAAATGTTAGATGCAGTTATCGACTACTTACCATCTCCAGTAGATGTACCAGCAATTAAAGGTACTTCTGTTGACGGTGATGAAGAATTAGAACGTAAATCATCAGACGACGAGCCATTCGCAGCTTTAGCATTCAAAGTTATGACTGACCCATTCGTAGGTAAATTAACGTTCTTCCGTGTGTACTCTGGTATCCTTGATTCAGGTTCATACGTACAAAACTCTACAAAAGGTAAACGTGAACGTGTAGGTCGTATCCTTCAAATGCACGCGAACAGCCGTGAAGAAATTTCTAAAGTATTCGCTGGTGACATCGCTGCTGCTGTAGGTCTTAAAGATACTACTACTGGTGACACTCTATGTGACGAGAAAAACCTTGTTATCCTAGAGTCTATGGAATTCCCAGAGCCAGTTATCTCTTTATCTGTAGAACCAAAATCAAAAGCTGACCAAGACAAAATGGGTCAAGCTTTACAAAAACTTCAAGAAGAAGATCCAACATTCCGTGCTCATACAGACCAAGAGACTGGTCAAACAATCATCTCTGGTATGGGTGAGTTACACTTAGACATCCTTGTTGACCGTATGAAACGTGAGTTCAAAGTTGAATGTAACGTTGGTGCGCCAATGGTATCTTACCGTGAAACATTCCGTGGTTCTGCCCAAGTTCAAGGTAAATTTACTCGTCAATCAGGTGGTCGTGGTCAATACGGTGACGTATGGATCGAGTTCTCTCCAAATGAAGAGGGTAAAGGTTTTGAATTTGAAAATGCTATCGTTGGTGGTGTAGTTCCACGTGAATACATTCCAGCAGTTGAAGCAGGTCTTCGTGACTCGCTTGACCGCGGTGTAGTTGCTGGTTACCCATTAATCGACATCAAAGCGAAATTATTCGATGGTTCTTACCATGATGTTGACTCAAACGAAATGGCGTTCAAAATCGCTGCTTCTATGGCACTAAAAGCTGCTGCATCTAAATGTAGCCCAGTTATTTTAGAGCCAATGATGAAAGTAGAAGTTGTAATTCCAGAAGAGTACCTTGGTGATATCATGGGTAACATTACTGCTCGTCGCGGTCGCGTAGAGGGTATGGAAGCTCGCGGTAACTCTCAAGTAGTACGCGCTATGGTTCCACTATCTGAAATGTTCGGATATGCTACAACTTTACGTTCTGCAACACAAGGTCGCGGTACATTCTCAATGGTGTTCGATCACTATGAAGAAGTACCTAAATCAATTGCAGAAGATATCATCAAAAAAAATAAAGGTGAATAATTGAAATTTCATCTTGCATAAAGTATAACTAATTTGTAAGCTATGATTGACTGGCTCGACTGGGCCCGGTTCGAGCCAGCAGTTATAACATAAAAAAAAATTAAAACACATATTTAGGAGGCTTTCTCTAATGGCTAAGGAAAAATTTGACCGTTCGAAAACGCATGCTAACATTGGTACAATCGGACACGTTGACCATGGTAAAACAACTTTAACTGCTGCTATCGCAACAGTATTATCTAAAAAAATGGGTGGCGAAGCTAAATCTTACGCTGACATCGATAACGCTCCAGAAGAAAAAGAGCGTGGTATTACAATCAATACTTCTCACGTAGAGTATGAAACTGACAAACGTCACTATGCGCACGTTGACTGCCCAGGACACGCTGACTATGTTAAAAACATGATCACTGGTGCTGCTCAAATGGACGGCGGTATCTTAGTAGTATCTGCTGCTGACGGCCCAATGCCACAAACTCGTGAGCACATCTTATTATCTCGTCAAGTAGGTGTACCTTACTTAGTAGTATTCATGAACAAATGTGATATGGTTGATGACGAAGAGTTACTTGAATTAGTAGAAATGGAAATCCGTGACCTACTTTCTGAGTACGACTTCCCAGGCGATGATATCCCTGTAATCAAAGGTTCTGCTCTTAAAGCTCTTGAAGGAGAAGCTGAGTGGGAAGAAAAAATCAACGAGCTTATGGCTGCAGTTGACGAATACATCCCAACTCCAACTCGTGACACTGACAAACCATTCATGATGCCAGTTGAGGACGTATTCTCAATCACTGGTCGTGGTACTGTTGCTACAGGTCGTGTTGAGCGTGGACAAGTTAAAGTTGGTGACGTTGTTGAGATCGTAGGTCTTGCTGAAGAAGCTAAATCAACAACTGTAACTGGTGTAGAAATGTTCCGTAAGCTTCTTGACTATGCTGAAGCTGGTGACAACATCGGTGCACTACTTCGTGGTGTTTCTCGTGATGAAATCGAACGTGGTCAAGTATTAGCTAAACCAGGTTCAATCAACCCACACACAAACTTCAAAGCTGAAGTTTACGTTTTATCAAAAGAAGAGGGTGGACGTCACACTCCATTCTTCTCTAACTACCGTCCTCAGTTCTACTTCCGTACAACTGACGTAACTGGTATTTGTATGTTACCAGAAGGCGTTGAAATGGTAATGCCTGGCGATAACATCGAAATGACTGTAGAATTAATCGCTCCAATCGCTCTTGAAGAAGGTACTAAATTCTCTATCCGTGAGGGTGGCCGTACTGTAGGCGCTGGCGTAGTTGCTTCTATCCAAAAATAATTTTAGCTTAGGCTAATTCTAAACATCTCACAGGGACGCTTGTGAGATGTTTTTTTATATTCAAATATAACTAAATGGCATAATGATTATTCGATATATGTATTTTATTTATACCCTATTATACTATTATAATAACTGTAAGGGGATAGTTGTCTGAAAATTCTTTCGAGTGATTAGAGGATGGCTTCGAATAATCAGTTATTAAATAGGGGGATTATATTCATGTCAAATTATATTCAAGTAGGTAATTTACGCGTAGCTAAAGTACTACATGACTTCGTTAACTCAAAAGTATTACCTGATACAGGTGTAGAACAAGCGCAATTCTGGGGTGGATTTGATGCTTTAATTCATGAGTTAGCACCGAAAAACAAAGCGTTATTAGCACGTCGAGATGAATTACAAGAACAAATCAATGCATGGCACAAAGAAAACAAAGGCAATGCTGATTTTGCTGCATATAAATCATTTTTAGAGGAAATCGGTTACCTTGAGCCGAAAGTAGAGCCATTTAAAGTATCAACAGAAAATGTAGATGATGCAATTGCACTGCAAGCTGGTCCACAATTAGTAGTACCAATTAATAACGCACGTTATGCGATCAATGCTGCCAATGCACGTTGGGGTAGCTTATATGATGCATTATACGGTACAGATGCAATTAGTGAAGAAGATGGCGCTGAAAAAGGCAAAGGCTATAATCCGGTACGCGGAGATAAAGTAATTGCGTATTCAAAAAATGTATTAGATCAAGCCGCTTCATTAAAAGATGCTAAACATGCGGACGTTGTGAAATACGCAATTGAAGCGGGCAAATTAGTGGCGACATTATCGAATGGTAATGTAACAGGGCTTGAGGATGAAGCAAAGTTAGTAGGTTATAATGGTTCGGCAGAGGAGCCAACATTAGTATTATTAAAAAACAATGACTTGCACATCGAGATTTTAATCGATCGTGAGCATCCAATCGGTAAAACAGATGCAGCAGGTGTGAAGGATATTGTATTAGAATCTGCTGTGACAACAATTATGGACTGTGAAGATTCAGTAGCAGCTGTTGATGCAGAGGATAAAGTGTTAGTTTATACAAACTGGTTAGGGTTAATGAAAGGCGATTTATCTGCAGAATTTACAAAAGGCAATAAAACATTAACGCGTACATTAAATCCAGACCGCACTTACACAGGTGTAAATGGTGAACAAGTAACATTACCTGGTCGTTCATTAATGTTTGTACGTAACGTTGGGCACTTAATGACTAATAGCGCTATTTTAGATAAAGACGGTAATGAAGTGCCAGAAGGTATTCTAGATGGTGTTATTACAAGCTTAATTGCGAAGCATGAACTGTTAGGCAATGGACAATATAAAAACTCTCAAAAAGGTTCTGTTTACATCGTAAAACCAAAAATGCATGGGTCAGCGGAAGTGGCATTTGCCAACGAATTATTTGCACGTGTGGAAGACTTAATTGGTTTAGAGCGTAACACATTAAAAATCGGTGTAATGGATGAAGAACGCCGTACATCACTAAACTTAAAAGCGTGTATTAAAGAAGTACAAGAGCGTGTGGTATTCATTAACACTGGATTCCTAGATCGCACAGGTGATGAAATTCATACATCAATGGAAGCTGGTCCTATGATTCGTAAAGGTGAAATGAAAACTTCGACATGGTTAACAGCTTATGAAAAAGCAAATGTAGTTGTAGGTTTAGATGCAGGCTTACAAGGTCGTGCTCAAATCGGTAAAGGTATGTGGGCAATGCCAGATTTAATGGCAGAAATGTTAAAGCAAAAAATCGGTCATCCTCAAGCAGGTGCGAATACAGCTTGGGTACCATCACCAACAGCGGCAACATTGCATGCAACACATTATCATCAAGTAAATGTAAAGCAAGTACAACAAGGTTTATTTAGCTCAGAAGATTTCACAGATGCAATTTTACAAGTACCAGTTTCACCAACAACAGATTGGAGTGCTGAGGAAATCCAACAGGAGCTTGATAACAATGCACAAGGTATTTTAGGATACGTTGTACGTTGGGTAGAGCAAGGTGTAGGTTGTTCAAAAGTACCGGATATTAACAATATAGGTTTAATGGAAGACCGTGCAACGTTACGTATTTCAAGCCAGCACGTAGCAAACTGGTTACACCATGGCATTTGTACAGAAGAGCAAGTGTTAGAAACGATGAAACGTATGGCAAAAGTTGTAGATGAGCAAAATGCAGGTGATGCAGAATACCGTCCAATGGCACCAAACTTTGCTGACTCAGTGGCATTCCAAGCGGCGTGTGATTTAGTATTCAAAGGCTACGATCAACCAAACGGTTATACAGAGCCAATCTTACACAAAAAACGTTTAGAGGCAAAAGCAAAATACGGTAGTGCAGTAAACGCGTAAACCTTCTATTATAAAATGCCACATCTCGTCGATTTGAGATGTGGCATTTCTTTTAAGATGATATAAAACGATGACCAAGTTCAATAAATTCCCGTACAGCATATGATAAATACTTATTTTTTTTCCATGCCATTCCTAATTCTAAAAAGATATGTTCTTCATCAAAGGGAATTGCAATAATAGGTTCATCTTTTATTTTCTCACAAATTTTTTTCGGCAGTAATGCAACACCAAGCTTTGCTGCAACCATCTCGATAATTAAATCCTTTTGAGATGTTTCACAGGCAATAGCAGGGAAGAAGCCATTTTTTGAGCATTCTTCAATGATGCGATCATATAACGTGAAATCTTTTCGGTAAATAACAAATGTTTCTTTCTCCAACTCGGCCATTTTTACGAAAGGGCGATTCGCAAGCGGATGATTTTGATGGACAATTAACATTAACGGATCTTTTAATATGCTAATTGCTTCTAACTGTTCATTTGCAATGCATAAATTACAAATAAGCCCGATATCTAATTCGCCAGCTTCTACACCTTGGCGAATTTTTTTTGTCCCAACTTCTGATAAAACAATCTCTATATAAGGATGTTGTTCCTTATACTGACTAACTAATTTTGTGAAAAACTCTGCACCGACAATTGGTGGAATGCCGATACGGATTTGCCCCTTCTTTAAATCCATTAAATCCGTTAATTCTGAGCGTATATTTTTAAATGCCTCTAATACTTGCTTCGCATTGACTAATACAGCTTGTCCAGCGTCTGTCAGTTCTAGCCGTTTAGAAGATCGGTAGAATAAAGGGACGCCTAGCTCTGCCTCTAAATTTTGAATCGCTTTACTAATAGAAGGCTGCGATACGTGTAAAGTGGAAGCTGCTTTTGTGAAGCTTAAATGCTTCGCAACCTCTGCAAAATATTCAATTTGGCGAATATCCAAAACAAGACCCCCCTTTATGAAAATGAAACAAATTAAATATAAATCACGTTTCGTATAAAATTATTATACAATTAATTAGAAAACTTTGGAATTAATGTTCGGTGTCACAGAGCTGTTCATAGCTATGGACAAGTTATAGGAAGTGTATAATGAAATAGATATATATTTTGTTGAAGGGGCGATGGATGTGAAAGTCTATTTGATAGAAGATGATGTATCCATTTTTGAAGTTATTAAGGAACGTTTCGCACAATGGACGATTGATGTAATAGGGCCAGCCGATTTTCATCACGTAATGGATGATTTTCTGAAGGAGCAGCCGCAGCTTGTCATTATTGATATTCAGTTACCAGTGTTTGATGGGTTTCACTGGTGTAGAGAGATTCGCGCAATTTCAAAGGTGCCGATTCTGTTCTTATCATCACGAGATCACCCGATGGATATGGTGATGGCTATGCAGATGGGCGCAGATGATTTTGTGCAAAAGCCTTTTCATATGGAAGTACTGCTTGCTAAAGTACAGGCATTACTTCGTCGCGTTTATGATTATAAAGAACAACCAATCGAAATTCTTCGATGGAATGGTGCAACAATTGATTATGATCGTGCGACAGTTGATTACAATGGCAAGCAAATTGAGTTAACAAAAAATGAATTATTTATATTGAAAGTGTTGCTCAAATCAAGTGGTCAAATTGTATCACGAGATGAATTAATGAGAAGATTGTGGGATGATGAACGATTCGTCAACGATAATACATTAACGGTAAACGTAAACCGATTACGCCAACGTCTTGATGAGATTGGTTTAAAAGACGTGATTGTAACGAAGAAAGGTTTGGGTTATATGGCGGTGGAGAAATGATTTATTTATTTTTAAAGCAAAATCGCTCGTGGATTTTATTCTTTATTGTATTACAAATTTCTTCAAATATAATTTTTTATATTGATGAAGGGCTTGAGAGCGTTTCAATCTTTTATATTAATTTGATTCAAATTTTACTTTTTTTCAGCTTTTTAATTTGGCGTTATAAAAGAGAAGGAAATGTGTTACATAAGCTTTTAAAGGGAGAGGCAGTGGATTCAACTCCAATCTATTTTGAAAAGCTGAATGAGCAGTATGAACAGGAGTTATCAAAGATACAACAATCGTTAAACGAGGTGAACATTGCCCGTTTAGAGGAACATGATGATATATTAGCATGGGTACACGAAATGAAATCACCGATGACGGCTATGAGATTGATGTATGAGCAAATTGAGCCGTATACATTGCGGGAAAAAATTGATATTGAATGGATGCGTCTACATTTACTGCTAGATCAACGGCTACATGCAACACGATTATCCACGATAGAAAAGGACAACCGGTTTGAAAAATTAAAAATACAGCCGATTGTTACTCAAGAAATACAAGGTTTCCGTAGTTGGTGCTTGGAAAAAGGACTTGCTGTTGAAATGGGAGAAGTGGATGGAACCGTTGTATCGGATGCAAAATGGCTTGCCTTTATTATAAGACAGCTACTCTCGAATGCGGTGAAATATAGTGAGGAAAATACAGAAATACGCATTTCTATGGAACAAGATGAACGAGGACATCAGCTGTTACACATTCAGGATTTTGGAATAGGTATTAAACAAGAAGACTTACCGCGCGTTTTTCAAAAATCCTATACGGGTACCGTAGGGAGAGAAAAAACGGTGTCCACAGGAATGGGATTATATTTAGCGAATCAAGCAGCTAATAAGCTCGGGCTTGAATTGAAATTAACGTCACAGCTAGGGGAAGGAACAATCGCGACAATTCAGTTCCCGAACGAAAATGAATATCATAAATTGCTCGGTATGTGACGAAATTGTCATGTAGCGAGTTTTTTTTGTCACGTAAAACGAACGAAACAATTGACGAAGCACGATACAATAAAACTAACAAAGAAAGGATGAGCGTGTATGAATATTTTAGTGGCTAGAAAAGTGAAGAAAACATACGGTAAACGTAATCTACAACAAGAAGTATTAAAGGGCATCGATTTAGAAGTAGAAAAAGGTGAGTTCGTAGGTATTATGGGACCATCTGGCTCAGGGAAAACGACACTTTTAAATGTCCTTTGCTCTATCGATAAAGTATCAGAAGGCTTCGTTGAAATTAACGGGCAGAAGCTACAAGGGATGAAGGAACGAGCGTTAGCTAATTTCCGTCGCAAAGAGCTAGGGTTCATATTTCAAGACTATAACTTGTTAGATACATTAACAGTAAAAGAAAATATATTATTGCCGCTATCGATTAGTAAAATGCCAAAAGCAGCAGTGGAAGCGCGATTTAAGGAGATTGTAAAGATTTTAGGGATTGATGATATCATTTCGAAATATCCAAATGAAATTTCTGGTGGGCAGAAACAACGTACATCCGCAGCGCGCGCGCTTATTACAAATCCGTCAATGGTCTTTGCAGATGAGCCGACGGGAGCACTTGATTCAAAATCAGCAACGGCATTGCTTTCGAATTTATCTCATATTAATCAGGAAAAACAAGCAACAATTATGATGGTTACACATGATGCGGTTGCAGCAAGCTTTTGTAGTCGTGTGTTGTTTTTAAAGGACGGACAAATTTATACGGAGCTTTATAAAGGAGAGAAGTCACGTAATGAATTTTTCCAACAAATATTAAATACGCAAAGTGTGCTAGGTGGTGATGGCTATGACGCTTAGCCAACTCGTACTGCGTAGTATGAAGAAAAACATTAAGCATTACTATTTATATTTCTTCGCATTAATTTTTAGTGTAACACTATACTTTTCATTTATTACGTTACAGCATAATCCGACGGTGCTACAAGCAACAGAAGAAAGTGGAACGGCAACGGCGGGCTTCGGGGCAGCGACGTATTTACTATATTTTATCGTTTTGTTCTTTGTACTGTACGCAAACCATTTATTTATGAAGCGCCGTAGTAAAGAAATCGGGCTATATCAACTGATTGGAATGACAAAGTGGTTGATTGTTCGATTAATTGCACTAGAGAATATTATTTTATTCGTTGGGGCAGTCGTTATTGGAATGGTTGTAGGCTTTGTAAGCTCTCGTCTTTTTGCGATGATTTTATTAAAAGTGTTGGATCAAGACGTCGTTGTGTCGATGACGTTTAGCATAGAGGCGTTACAGTCAACAGCTATAGTGTTCGGTATTTTATTAGTCATTATTTTAATGCAGACAGCGTTTTTAATTCATCGTACATCATTATTATCGTTATTTAATGCAGCTAAGCAAGCAGATGAACGCGTAAAGCGCTTTAGCTGGATTCAAATGATCATTGGTGCATTTGGCCTTGTGCTCATTATATATGGCTACTATAAAAGTTCAATCTTGTTTACGATGGATAACGTAGAACTCTTATTAATAAACATGGTCATTATTTTAGCGACAACGATTGGTGGCACATTTTTAGTGTTCCGTTTTTCAGTTGCTTTTTTAATGAATACAATCCGTTTAGGGAAGAAGGGACATTTAAATTTATATGATGTAGTGGCTGTTACACCGATTATGCATCGTATGAAAGGGAATGCGAAATCACTAACATTAATTACCGTTTTGACAGCTGTATCGTTAGCGATTACGACACTTTCTTATATTGCGTATTATTCAACTGATACACAAGCACGAATTACTTCGCCGACGGATTTAGTTGTTTATGATGAAAAAGGGGAAGGATTTTTGGCAGCATTAGACGAAAAACAAATCCCTTACGAAATGCATGCTTTTGATATTAAAGAACTGTCGTTTAATTTTGCAGATTTGGTAGCGGCAGATATTACAGATACACCATTTGAAAACGAGGAAAGCTTTGTACCAGTATTAAAACTATCAGAAGTTCAGCAAATGTACCCTGAATATCATTTGGCGCAAAATGAAGCAATGATTATGAATTATGTGAGTGTTTTCGCAGAGCTTCTTCCAATTGAAGCGGGTATAACAGCAAGCTTTTGGACAGAAAATCAAACATATGAATTCAACATTAAAGATGTAAAGAAAGAGATGATTGCTGGGGGCGCATTAAGTGGCGGAGGTAGCCCAATTTTAGTTGTAGCAGATGAAGTGTTTAAAGAGCTTCCAATGCAACAAAGTATTGGATTAAATAAGCAATATTTAGTAGAGCTAGATGAAGCGTATGTTGAGACAGCAACAGCGCTATATGATGAAATGGGCATGAGTAAAATTATGTTCGATTCTTATATTGATAGTGATGGTAGCGTTGTGGAAACAACATTTAATCAACGGACGTATGAGCAAGCACGTACTAATAAGATTTTAATGATGGGCACAACTATTTTCACGACGGCATTCCTTGGGTTAGCGTTTTTGTTAGCAACAGGTAGCATTTTATACTTCAAGCAAATGTCCGAGGCAGATCAAGAAAAATCTTCTTATACCATTCTAAGAAAAATTGGCTTCTCAGAGCGTGATTTATTGAAAGGTATTTATTTAAAGCAGTTATTTAACTTCGGTGTACCGCTTGTCATTGGTTTATTGCACAGCTATTTTGCTGTTAAGTCGGGGTGGTTCCTGTTTGGCTCAGAGCTATTAGCACCGATGATTATTACGATGAGCTTATACATCTTGATGTATGCGGTTTTTGCTACACTATCTATTCAATATTATAAAAAAGTAATTAAACAAGCATTATAGTAAAGAGAAGGGGTGTCCAATGGGCATCCTTTTTTGTCTCGTTTAATTAATCTGAATATTCCGTATCTAATATGTTATATTGACAAAATAATAAGTAAGTGATAATTTTTACACATCAGTAATTTAGCAAGTAAAAGTGTTATCTAAAAATACATAAAAATAGGAGAATAGACTATGAAAAAATTTCTACCATTATTTTTATTAGCGATGCTATCTGTTGTACTAGTTGCTTGTGGTTCTGATGAATCAACGGATACAGGGAACACAGACGGCGAATCAAAAGAAACAATCATTATCGGTATTGATGATAAATTTGCACCAATGGGCTTCCGCGATGAAAACAACGACATCGTTGGCTTTGACATTGACTATGCACGTGCAGCTGCAGAAGAAATGGGTGTGGAAGTAAAATTCCAACCAATCGACTGGAAAACAAAAGAAACTGAATTAAACTCAGGTCGTATCGATTTAATTTGGAATGGCTACACAATTACAGATGAGCGTAAAGAAAAAGTATTATTTACTAAGCCATACTTAGCAAACTCTCAAGTTATTATGACGTTAGCAGATTCAGATATTAATGCTATTGCAGACTTAGAAGGTAAAAACGTTGGTGTACAAGCTTTATCATCAGCTTTAGATGCATTAAATAGCAATGAAGTAAGCGAAAAAATCGCTGACTTAGCTGAGTACGGTGATAACGTATTAGCTTTAACTGATTTAAAAACTAAGCGTACAGACGCAGTCGTAATCGATGAAATCGTAGCGAACTACTACAACACGCTTGAAGGCGGTACATTTAAGATTATCGAAGAAGCATTAGCACCTGAAGAATACGGTGTTGGTGTGAAAAAGGGTAACGAAGAATTACTAGAAAAATTACAAAAAGCACTTGATACATTAAATGAAAATGGCAAAGCTGCGGAAATCTCTGAGAAATGGTTCGGAGAAAATAAAGTTTTAAATTAATGATTTTAAAAGTATGACGAGTAAGAGTTTCCGAGCGAGGAGACTCTTACTTTTTTAGGAGGACTTAATATGGATTATTTACTATCTATGTTAAAGCCGATGTTAGAAGGGGCGAAAATGACGATTCTATTGTTCGTTATTGCAATTGCCGCGTCCATTCCTTTAGGATTTTTACTGACATTGGCTGTAAAGAGTAAATTTAAACCACTATCTTGGTTAGCGCAAGCTTACATTTATATCATGCGTGGTACACCGCTGTTACTACAATTATTATTTATCTGCTTCGGTTTACCGATGATTCCGGTCATCGGGGAGTACTTAGTGCTAGATCGATTCACAGCGGCTTGTATAGGCTTTATTTTAAACTATGCAGCCTATTTTTCGGAAATCTTCCGTGGGGGCTTACTCGCGATTGATAAAGGGCAATACGAGGCTGCTCAAGTATTAGGGCTAAATAAATTTCAAACAACAACACGTATTATTCTTCCGCAAATGTTCCGTGTGGCATTACCGGCAATATCCAATGAGTCTGTCACACTTGTAAAGGATACAGCGCTGTTATATGCAGTAGCAGTACCAGAATTGTTGCACTATGCACAAACGGTCGTTAATCGTGACTTCACCATTGTACCGTTTTTAGTAGCGGGGGTTATTTATTTATTAATCACATTGATCTTAACAGCATTCTTTAAGTTTCTTGAAAGACGCTTTAAGTTTGAGTAAGGAGGGGCACTATGGCATTAATTGAAATTACAAATTTAAAAAAATCGTACGGTGCATTAGAAGTTCTAAAAAATATTACATTTAATGTAGAAAAAAATGATGTTATTGCTGTCATTGGTCCTTCAGGCTCAGGGAAAAGTACGATGCTTCGAGGTTTAGTGCATCTGGAGGAAATTAACGGGGGCTCGGTGAAAATCGGCGATAGCTATTTAGTGAAAGACGGTGTGTATCCAAAAGCACAAGATATAAAAAAAATTACATCAAAAATGGGTATGGTGTTTCAGCACTTTAACTTATTCCCTCATTTAACTGTACGAGGTAATTTAGAAATTTCACCAAAGCTTTTAAAGACAGAGCCTGTATCACAAATTACAGCTCGTGCGAATGACTTATTATTAAAAGTAGGTTTAGCTGAAAAGGCAGATGTATATCCAGCAAGTCTTTCTGGTGGGCAAAAACAACGAGTTGCTATTGCACGTGCATTAATGATGAATCCAGATATCTTATTATTTGATGAACCAACATCGGCACTGGACCCGGAAGTAACGGGTGAAGTGTTGAAGGTAATGAAGGATTTGGCTGAAGAGCATATGACGATGATTGTTGTAACACATGAAATGGGTTTTGCGCGTGAAGTAGCAAACAAGGTCATCTTTATGGACGGTGGCGAAATCGTTGAATCAGGAACACCTGATGAAGTGTTCGGTAATCCGCAACATGAACGTACGAAAGCATTTTTACAAAAGACATTAAAGTAAATGAAGGCTGTCCTCAAAGTAGGACAAGCCTTTTTTAAATGATTATAAAAGCTCAAACCATTATTCTGAATATTTTATCTACATTAATTTGCAGCCTTTTTTGTTGCTTTCAATTAAATACTCTTATATACTAGGTAACGGCTCAAAAAGAGCGAATGTATATAAAGATAAAACATTATAGACTTCAAGAAAAAGAATTTTGCTAAAACACTTGCTTATTCTTTTTTTATTGTATATAATGTTGAATGTTGGTCTTTGACTGCGATGAAGCGAGAGGTTGCCGACACACCCGGCCGCTTTGCCATGGCGAGTGTGTGGGAAATTTTCGTGGAGAATGTCTAGAAAATAGGCGAGAAGGAGGGAAAATTATGGCAAAACAAAAGATTCGTATCCGTTTAAAAGCGTATGATCACCGTATCCTTGATCAATCTGCTGAGAAAATCGTAGAAACAGCTAAGCGTTCAGGTGCAAGCGTGTCAGGTCCGATTCCGTTACCAACTGAAAAGTCTGTGTACACGATCTTACGTGCTGTTCACAAGTATAAAGATTCTCGTGAACAATTCGAAATGCGTACGCATAAACGTTTAATCGATATCGTTAACCCAACACCACAAACTGTTGACGCGTTAATGAAACTTGACTTACCATCTGGCGTTGATATCGAAATCAAACTTTAATGGTAAAAACAAATATAACTTTTTAAAACTTATAGGAGGTGTGACGAATGGCTAAAGGAATCTTAGGTAGAAAAATTGGCATGACTCAAGTTTTCGCTGAAAATGGCGACTTAATCCCAGTAACAGTAATCGAAGCTACTCCAAACGTAGTTCTTCAAAAGAAAACTGTTGAAACTGACGGTTATGAAGCTATCCAAGTTGGTTTCGAAGATAAGCGCGTTAAGCTTTCTAACAAACCTGAACAAGGTCATGTAGCTAAAGCAGGTACTGCTCCTAAGCGCTTCATTCGTGAGTTCCGCAACGCAAACGTGGAAGAGTACGAAGTTGGTCAAGAAGTCAAAGTAGAAATTTTCGCAGAAGGCGATGTAGTTGATGTAACAGGCGTTACTAAAGGTAAAGGTTTCCAAGGTGTTATCAAACGCCACGGACAATCTCGTGGTCCTATGGCCCACGGTTCTCGTTACCACCGTCGTCCTGGTTCAATGGGTCCAGTTGCTCCGAACCGCGTATTCAAACAAAAGAAATTACCTGGTCAAATGGGTGGTAATGTTGTTACTATTCAAAACCTTGAAATCGTTAAGGTTGATGCAGAACGCAACTTACTATTAGTTAAAGGTAATGTTCCTGGTTCTAAAAAAGCTCTTGTTGCAGTGAAAACTGCAGTAAAATCTAAATAATCTCTGAAGAAAGGAGGACACAGGAATGACAAAGGTATCTGTACTTAGTCAAACAGGTGCTTCAGTTGGCGAAATCGAATTAAACGATGCGATCTTCGGAATCGAGCCAAACGAAGCAGTATTATTCGACGCTGTAATCGCTCAACGCGCTTCACTACGTCAAGGTAATCACAAAGTAAAAAACCGTTCTGAAGTTGCTGGTGGTGGTCGTAAGCCATGGCGTCAAAAAGGAACTGGTCGTGCTCGTCAAGGTTCGATCCGCTCTCCACAATGGCGCGGTGGTGGTATCGTATTCGGTCCAACTCCACGTAGCTACTCTTACAAATTACCGAAGAAAGTTCGTCGCTTAGCTCTTAAATCAGCTTTATCAGCTAAAGTGTTAGAACAAAACTTCGTAGTGCTTGATGCATTAAACTTAGATGCACCAAAAACTAAAGATTTCGCTGCTATCTTAAAAGCATTAGAAATCAACAAAAAAGCTCTTTTCGTAACAGCTGAGCTTAACGAAAACGTAGCATTATCTGCACGTAACATCCCTGGTGTTACTGTTCTAACTGCAACAGGAATCAACGTTCTTGACTTATTAGGTCATGAAAAAGTTGTATTCACTAAAGATGCAGTAAATAAAGTTGAGGAGGTGCTTGGATAATGGAAGCACGTGATATCATCAAACGTCCGGTCATTACTGAGCGTTCTTCTGAAATTATGGCAGAGAAAAAGTATACTTTCGAAGTAGACACTCGCGCTAACAAAACTCAAGTTAAAGACGCTGTAGAAGAAATCTTTGGTGTTAAAGTTGAGAAAGTTAACATCATGAACTACAAAGGTAAATTCAAACGCGTTGGTAAATTTGGTGGTTACACTAACAAACGTCGTAAAGCGATTGTTAAATTAACTGCTGATTCAAAAGAAATCGAATTATTCGAAATCTAATCCTACAGGGATTTAATTGAACAATATAGAAGGAGGGAAAACACATGGCGATTAAAAAGTACAAACCAACCTCAAATGGTCGTCGTAACATGACGTCATCTGACTTTGCGGAAATCACTACTAATAAACCTGAAAAGTCTTTATTAGAGCCAACTAAACGCAAAGCTGGTCGTAACAACCAAGGTAAAATTACTGTTCGTCATCATGGTGGTGGTCATAAGAAGCAATACCGCGTAATCGACTTCAAACGTCTTAAAGACGGCATTCCAGGACGCGTTGCTACTATCGAATATGATCCAAACCGCTCTGCGAATATCGCATTAATTAACTACGCTGACGGTGAAAAGCGTTATATCTTAGCTCCAAAAGGTCTTGAAGTAGGTCAAACAATCCTTTCAGGTCCAGAGGCAGATATTAAAGTAGGTAACGCATTACCATTAGCAAACATTCCAATGGGTACTACTATCCATAACATCGAAATGAAACCTGGTAAAGGTGGACAATTAGTACGTTCTGCTGGTACTTCTGCTCAAGTTCTTGGTCGTGAAGGCAAGTATGTAATCGTACGTCTACAATCTGGTGAAGTTCGCTTAATCTTAGCTACTTGCCGTGCTACAATCGGTCAAGTTGGTAACGAGCAACACGAACTTATCAACATCGGTAAAGCAGGTCGTTCTCGTTGGTTAGGTAAACGCCCAACTGTACGTGGTTCTGTAATGAACCCTAACGATCACCCACACGGTGGTGGTGAAGGACGTTCTCCAATCGGACGTAAATCTCCAATGACACCATGGGGCAAACCAGCTCTTGGTTATAAAACACGTAAAAAGAAAAATAAAACTTCTAAGTTTATTATTCGCGGACGTAAAAAATAATGTGATTGAACTACGGTTCTATTCGAGAGCCGTGGTGGAATCACGGAGGGAGGTTCCTAAATGGGTCGCAGCTTAAAGAAAGGACCTTTTGTAGATGACCACTTAATGAAAAAAGTGGAAGCACAAGAGGCTTCTGAGAAAAAACAAGTTATCAAAACTTGGTCTCGCCGTTCTACTATCTTCCCGAACTTCATCGGTTTAACGATCGCTGTATACGACGGACGTAAACATGTTCCTGTATACGTGACAGAAGATATGGTAGGTCACAAACTAGGTGAGTTCGCACCGACACGTACTTATAAAGGTCACGGTGCAGATGACAAGAAAACACGACGCTAATTTTGAGAGGAGGTAAATCCTAATGACACAAGCTAAAGCTATCGCTCGTACAGTTCGTATCGCTCCTCGTAAAGTACGTCTAGTTGTAGACTTAATCCGAGGTAAGCAAGTTGGTGAAGCAGTTGCAATTTTACGTCATACTCCAAAAGCGGCGTCTCCAGTCGTTGAGAAAGTATTAAAATCTGCAGTTGCTAACGCTGAGCACAACTATGAGTTAGACATTAACAACCTAGTTGTTTCTGAAGTTTTTGTTGACGAAGGTCCAACATTAAAACGTTTCCGTCCACGTGCGCAAGGACGTGCAAGCGCAATTAATAAACGCACAAGCCACATTACTGTAGTGGTATCTGAGAAGAAGGAGGGTTAATCCGTGGGTCAAAAAGTACATCCAATAGGACTACGCGTTGGTATTATTCGTGACTGGGAGTCAAAGTGGTACGCTGAAAAAGACTACGCTGATCTTTTACACGAAGATATCAAAGTTCGTAAATATATCGAGACTTCACTTAAAGATGCATCTGTATCTAAAGTTGAAATCGAACGCGCTGCAAATCGCGTAAACATTACAATTCACACTGCGAAACCAGGTATGGTAATCGGTAAAGGCGGTACGGAAGTTGAAAACTTACGTAAATACTTATCTGATTTAACTGGCAAGCGTGTACACATCAACATCGTTGAAATTAAGAAAGCTGATTTAGACGCTCGTTTAGTAGCTGAAAATATCGCTCGTCAACTTGAGAACCGCGTATCATTCCGCCGTGCTCAAAAACAAGCAATCCAACGCACAATGCGCGCTGGTGCAAAAGGTATTAAAACACAAGTATCTGGTCGTTTAGGTGGCGCTGATATCGCGCGTGCTGAACACTATAGCGAAGGAACTGTTCCACTTCATACTCTTCGTGCTGACATCGACTATGCTCATGCAGAAGCTGACACTACTTATGGTAAATTAGGTGTTAAAGTATGGATCTATCGTGGTGAAGTCCTTCCTACTAAGAAGTCTGTGGAAGGAGGCAAATAATTATGTTATTACCAAAACGCGTTAAATATCGTCGTGAACACCGTGGTAACATGCGTGGCGAAGCGAAAGGCGGCAAAGAAGTAACTTTCGGTGAGTGGGGCTTACAAGCAACAACTGCATCATGGATTACTAACCGTCAAATCGAATCTGCACGTATCGCTATGACTCGTTATATGAAACGTGGCGGTAAAGTTTGGATCAAAATCTTCCCGCACAAGCCTTACACTAAAAAGCCTCTAGAAGTCCGCATGGGTTCTGGTAAAGGTTCTCCGGAAGGCTGGGTAGCAGTAGTTAAACCAGGAAAAGTAATGTTCGAAATCGCAGGTGTATCTGAAGAGGTAGCACGCGAAGCACTTCGTTTAGCATCACATAAACTTCCTGTTAAATGTAAGATCGTAAAACGTCAAGAAACTGGTGGTGAATCTAATGAAAGCTAATGAAATCCGTGACCTTGCCACTGCTGAAATTGAATTAAAAGTGAAATCACTGAAAGAAGAGCTTTTCAACCTTCGCTTCCAATTGGCGACTGGTCAATTAGAAAACACAGCTCGCATTCGTGAAGTTCGTAAAGCGATTGCGCGTATGAAAACTGTGATTCGTGAAAGAGAAATCAGTGCACAATAAAACTGATAAAGGAGGTTTTCAGGCATGACTGAGCGTAACCAACGCAAAGTATACACTGGCCGTGTTGTTTCTGACAAAATGGACAAAACAGTTACTGTTCTTGTTGAAACTTATAAGAAACACAAATTATACGGTAAGCGTGTAAAGTACTCTAAAAAGTTCAAAGCTCATGATGAGTTAAACACAGCGAAAATCGGTGATATTGTACGTATCATGGAAACTCGCCCGCTATCAGCTACTAAACGTTTCCGCGTAGTGGAAGTTGTAGAAAAAGCGGTTATTATCTAATAACTATTTCGGATATTTCGGAAGTAACCAAATTCCGAAGGGAGGTAACCTAAGTGATCCAACAAGAAAGTCGTATGAAAGTTGCTGACAACTCAGGTGCACGTGAAGTATTAACAATTAAAGTACTTGGTGGTTCTGGTCGTAAGACTGCTAACATCGGCGATATCGTCGTATGTACAGTTAAGAAAGCAACACCAGGTGGCGTTGTCAAGAAAGGTGACGTTGTTAAGGCTGTTATCGTTCGCACTAAATCTGGTGTACGCCGTAAAGACGGTACTTATATCAAATTTGACGAGAACGCTTGCGTAATCATCAAAGAAGATAAGTCTCCACGCGGAACTCGTATTTTCGGACCTGTTGCACGTGAATTACGTGATAGCAACTTCATGAAAATCGTTTCTTTAGCTCCAGAAGTTCTTTAATTTCATGACAGTACCAATCAAGGAGGTGCGACACATAATGCATGTTAAAAAGGGCGACAAAGTAAAAGTAATTACTGGTAAAGATAAAGGTAAAGAGGGCGTTATCTTAGCTGCTTACCCAAAACAAGACCGCGTTCTTGTTGAAGGTGTAAACATCGTTAAGAAACACGTTAAACCTAACCAACTTAACCCTCAAGGTGGTATTGTATCTCAAGAAGCTGCAATCCACGTTTCGAACGTAATGCTAATCGATCCAAAATCTGGCGAGCCGACTCGTGTAGGTTACAAAATCGAAAACGGCAAAAAAGTTCGTGTTGCAAAAAAATCAGGTGTAGTAATCGACTAATAAGTAAATAGCGAAAGGAGGTAAAACTACATGAGCCGCCTAAAAGAAAAATATTTAAATGAAGTTTCTCCTGCTCTTATGAGCAAGTTTGAATATAAATCAGTTATGCAATTGCCAAAAGTTGAGAAAATTGTAATCAACATGGGTGTTGGTGACGCAGTTCAAAACTCAAAAGCATTAGACGCAGCTGTTGAAGAATTAACAATCATCACTGGTCAAAAACCAGTTGTAACAAAAGCTAAAAAATCGATCGCAGGTTTCCGTCTGCGTGAAGGTATGCCTATCGGTGCTAAAGTTACATTACGCGGTGAGCGTATGTATGAATTCTTGGACAAATTAATCTCTATCGCACTTCCACGTGTACGTGACTTCCGTGGTGTTTCTAAAAAAGCATTCGACGGTCGCGGTAACTACACTTTAGGTGTTAAAGAGCAACTAATTTTCCCTGAAATCGATTACGATAAAGTTTCGAAAGTACGCGGTATGGACATCGTGATCGTAACGACTGCGAATTCTGATGAAGAAGCTCGCGAGTTATTGACACAATTCGGTATGCCGTTCCAAAAGTAATTAAAACAAGGAGGGCGAAAACGTGGCTAAAAAATCAATGATCGTTAAACAACAACGTAAGCAAAAGTTTAAAGTTCAAGAATATACACGTTGTGAACGCTGTGGCCGTCCACATTCAGTATATCGCAAATTTAAACTTTGCCGTATTTGTTTCCGTGAACTTGCATATAAGGGACAAATTCCTGGCGTTAAAAAAGCCAGCTGGTAATCCCCTAATTTGGGAAGGAGGTAAATTTTCATGACAATGACTGATCCGATTGCAGATATGCTTACTCGCATCCGTAATGCGAACATGGTTCGTCACGAGAAGTTAGAGGTTCCAGCTTCTAACCTTAAAAAAGAAATCGCTGAAATTTTAAAGCGTGAAGGTTTCATCCGTGACGTAGAGTACGTGGAGGACAACAAGCAAGGTATCATCCGTATCTTCTTAAAATACGGTAAAGATAACGAGCGTGTTATCACTGGTCTAAAACGTATTTCTAAACCAGGTTTACGCGTATACGCTAAAACTGACGAAGTACCTAAAGTATTAAACGGTCTTGGTATCGCTTTAGTATCTACTTCAAACGGTTTATTAACTGACAAAGAAGCTCGCGCTAAAAAAGTTGGCGGAGAAATCTTAGCATACGTTTGGTAATTAGCAACAAAAAGAATGGAGGTGCAACTAAATGTCTCGCGTAGGTAAAAAACTTATCGAGGTACCTGCTGGCGTAACTGTGACTGTTGCTGAAGACAACACAGTTACTGTTAAAGGTCCTAAAGGCGAATTAACTCGTCAATTCCATCAAGATATGAAAATCGAGCAAGAAGGCAACATCATTACTGTTGTTCGTCCTTCTGAATCTAAAGAACACCGTACTAACCACGGTACAACTCGTGCGTTACTAGCTAACATGGTAACTGGTGTTTCTGAAGGTTTCTCTCGCGCTCTAGAACTTATCGGTGTAGGTTACCGTGCTCAATTACAAGGTAAAAAGCTTGTATTGAACGTTGGTTACTCTCATCCAGTAGAGTTCACACCAGAAGAAGGCTTAGAGATCGAAGTTCCTTCAAACACGAAAGTCATCGTTAAAGGTATTTCAAAAGAGCGTGTTGGTGCATTAGCATCTAACATTCGTGACGTTCGTCCACCAGAGCCATACAAAGGTAAAGGTATCCGTTACGAAGGCGAATTCGTTCGTCGTAAAGAAGGTAAAACAGGTAAATAATGCTGCATAAAGCATTAGAAAGGAGTGACCTCTATGATTACGAAACAAGATAAAAATCAAGTTCGTAAGAAACGTCATGGGCGTGTTCGCGCTAAGATTTCTGGTACTGCACAACGTCCTCGTTTAAACGTATTCCGTTCAAACAAGAACATTTATGCACAACTAATCGATGACGTGGCTGGCGTAACTTTAGTTTCTGCTAACACTCAAGAAAAAGATTTCGAGGGTGCTGGCTCAAACGTAGAAGCAGCTGCTAAAATCGGTGAAATCATCGCTAAACGCGCTGTTGAAAAAAATATTACTGCTGTGGTATTTGACCGTGGTGGTTACTTATATCATGGACGTGTGAAAGCTTTAGCTGAAGCTGCACGTGAAAACGGCTTAGAATTTTAATAAGAAGGAGGGACATACTTCATGAGTCGCATTGACGCAAACAAATTAGAACTTGAAGAACGCGTAGTTACTATTAACCGTGTTGCTAAAGTTGTTAAAGGTGGTCGTCGCTTCCGCTTCACAGCACTAGTTGTTGTTGGAGATAAAAACGGTCATGTAGGTTTCGGTACTGGTAAAGCTCAAGAGGTTCCAGATGCGATCCGCAAAGCTGTTGAAGACGCGAAGAAAAACTTAATCGAAGTACCACGCGTGGGTGGAACTACTCCACACTTAGTGCAAGGTCGCTTCGGTGCAGGTTCAATCTTAATCAAACCTGCTGCTCCTGGTACAGGGGTAATCGCTGGTGGTCCAGTACGTGCTGTACTAGAACTTGCTGGTATTACTGATATTCTTTCAAAATCTCTAGGTTCAAACACACCAATTAATATGGTGCGTGCAACTGTAGCAGGTTTATCTGAATTAAAACGCGCAGAGGACGTTGCAAAACTACGCGGTAAATCAGTGGAAGAATTATTAGGATAAGGGGGGGAATTATAATGGCTAAATTACAAATCACCCTTACTAAATCTGTGATCGGTGCTAAACCGAATCAACGTAAAGTTGTTGAAGCATTAGGCTTACGCAAAACTAACCAAACTGTTGAACAAGCTGACAACGCAGCTATTCGCGGTATGTTAACAAAAGTAGCTCACTTAGTTACTGTAAAAGAAATTTAATTTCATAAACATTGAACAAGGAGGTGCCACCCATAATGAAACTTCATGAGTTAAAACCAGCAGAAGGCTCTCGTAAACAACGTAACCGTGTTGGTCGTGGTATCGGTTCTGGTAACGGTAAAACTGCAGGTAAAGGTCATAAAGGTCAAAACGCTCGTTCAGGCGGCGGCGTTCGCCCAGGATTTGAGGGGGGTCAAAACCCACTATTCCGTCGTTTACCGAAACGCGGCTTTACGAACATCAACCGTAAAGAGTACGCTATCGTTAACCTTGATGCACTTAACCGTTTCGAAGATGGTGCAGAAGTAACACCTGCATTATTATTAGAAACTGGTGTAGTGAGCAATGAGAAAGCTGGCATTAAAGTTTTAGGCAATGGAACTTTAAATGTTAAGTTAACTGTTAAAGCTCACAAGTTCTCAGCTTCAGCTAAAGAAGCTATCGAGAACGCTGGCGGAACAACTGAGGTGATTTAATGTTTCAGACGATCTCTAACTTTATGCGCGTTCGAGATATACGAAATAAAATCATCTTTACCCTTATAATGTTAATCGTTTATCGTATCGGGACTTTCATCCCGGTACCAAACGTTGACGCTAATGTATTAAAGGCAACTGACGAGTTTAATCTTGTTGGCTTCCTCGATACATTTGGCGGTGGTGCACTGTCTAATTTCTCTATCTTTGCGATGGGGATTATGCCGTACATCACAGCCTCAATCATTGTTCAGTTATTGCAAATGGACGTTGTACCGAAGTTTGCAGAGTGGGCAAAGCAAGGTGAAGTAGGGCGACGTAAACTCGCTCAATTCACACGTTACTTTACGATTGTGTTAGCATTTATTCAATCTTTCGCGATGTCGTTCGGGTTTAACCAGTTCTATGGTGGATCATTGATTACGGATACTAGTATTGGATCGTATTTAACAATTGCTATTGTACTTACAGCAGGTACTTCATTCCTTTTATGGTTAGCTGAACAAATTACTGCACATGGTGTAGGTAATGGTATTTCAATCATTATCTTCGCTGGTATCGTAGCTGCGATTCCAAATGCAGTAAACCAAGTATATGCACAAAAAATTGAAGGTGCTGGTGACCAGTTATTTATTAACAGTGTAATCTTAGTTCTTTTAGTTTTAGTGCTATTAGCTATTATTGTTGGTGTAATTTACGTACAACAAGCGTTACGTAAAATCCCAATTCAATATGCAAAACGAGTTGCTGGTCGTGGTCAAGTCGTAGGTGGACAACAAACGCACTTACCGTTAAAAGTAAATGCTGCTGGGGTTATTCCGGTAATCTTTGCAGTAGCGTTCATCGTAACCCCTCAAACTCTTGCTACATTCTTTGGTCAAAATGACATAACAACATGGATTACAAATACGTTTGATTATACAAAACCTATTGGTTTGATAATCTATGTCGCATTGATCATTGCATTCACATACTTCTATGCATTCATCCAAGTGAATCCGGAAAATGTGGCTGACAACTTGAAAAAACAAGGTGCATACATTCCAGGTATTCGTCCTGGTAATGATACGCAAACTTATTTAACAAAAGTTCTTTACCGTTTAACATTTGTAGGAGCATTGTTCCTTGTTGTAATCTCTGTTATCCCAATTCTGTTTATTAACTTTATGAACCTTCCTGCTTCTGTGCAGATCGGTGGTACTAGTTTAATTATCGTAGTTGGTGTAGCTTTAGAGACAATGAAACAACTGGAATCGCAACTAGTAAAACGTCATTATAAAGGCTTTATGAAATAATGCAGGTTTAGGGAAACGCTTTTGTTTCCTTAATCCAGCTAAAAATAGATAAGTTTTTGTTAATAGGGGGAGAAATTACGTATGAATATCGTTTTAATGGGTCTACCTGGTGCTGGTAAAGGTACTCAGGCAGAGAAAATTGTTGAGAAGTACGCGATCCCTCATATTTCTACAGGTGATATGTTCCGTGCAGCTATCAAAGAAGGTACTGAACTTGGCTTAAAGGCTAAGAGCTTTATGGATGAAGGAAAATTAGTTCCTGATGAAGTAACAATTGGTATCGTGCGTGAGCGACTTTCACAAGCTGATTGCGAAAAAGGATTCTTATTAGATGGATTCCCACGTACAGTTCCTCAAGCTGAAGCTTTAGATGGCATCCTTGAAGAACTTGGTCGTCCAGTTGAGCATACAATTAACATTGATGTTCAAAAAGATGAATTAGTAGCTCGCTTAAGTGGTCGTCGTATTTGTAAAGTTTGTGGTGCCTCTTATCACTTAATTTTCAATCCTCCTGCTGAGGAAGGAAAATGTGATAAAGACGGTGGAGAGCTTTACACACGTGCAGATGATAATCCTGAAACGGTTGAAAATCGCTTGACTGTAAATATGAACCAAGCACAACCTTTGCTTGATTTTTACCAAGCAAAAGGTGTTTTAACGAATATTGATGGACAGCAGGATATTGATAAAGTATTCGCTGATCTTGACGCTCTATTACAGGGCATCCGCAGCTGATACCTGACCGGGCGCGTTTAAATGCTTCCGCGAAGGTTTTGTGGAGGCAACAGAAAAACTAATTTTTTGAGAGTTGCAAAAGCATATTGTGCCCGGTATATACTTTATGGACGAATTTGAGCACTACGGTGTGATGATGCTTCGGAAAAGGGTATAATGGGTTTCGTGGAAGCATCTGTGTAAATGGGTGGGTATAAATCTCTCATCCTAGACATTCCGGCTATCGTGTTAACATTAAGGAATACAGCTTCCTTAACCGGATCTGTTCATTCCGTGGATTGTGTGAAGCGAAACCAGACGAGCGTCTTTCGAACATCTCTCATACAATCCAAACATATGTTGAGACGACGAGTTGCTTCTTCATAGAAGAAAACAGTTGCTTCGGTTCTCAGGAGAATCAGAAATTGCATATAGAAGGGAGTTTATGATTGATGGCGAAAGATGATGTAATTGAAGTCGAAGGGACAGTTGTTGAGACTTTGCCAAACGCGATGTTTAAGGTAGAATTAGAAAATGGGCACACTGTGCTCGCACACGTATCTGGAAAGATTCGTATGCACTTTATCCGTATCCTACCGGGAGATAAGGTTACTATCGAGTTATCTCCTTATGATTTAACTCGCGGTCGTATCACATACCGTTTTAAATAATCTTTTGCACTCCGGACTACTAAGGAGGTTAGGTTAGATGAAAGTGAGACCATCTGTGAAACCGATCTGCGAAAAATGTAAAGTAATTCGCCGACGCGGTAAAGTAATGGTAATCTGTGAAAATCCTAAACACAAACAAAAACAAGGGTAATAAACAAGGAGGTGCACTGCTAAATGGCACGTATTGCTGGTGTTGATATTCCTCGCGATAAACGCGTTGTAATTTCATTAACTTACATTTACGGTATTGGTAAAACTACTTCTCAAAAAGTATTAGCGGCAGCTGGTATTGACGAAAATATCCGTGTACGCGATCTTTCTGAAGATCAATTAAACCTAATCCGTGAACAATTAGATTCATACAAAACAGAAGGTGACCTACGTCGTGAAATTTCTTTAAACATCAAACGTTTAATGGAAATCGCTTCATTCCGTGGTATCCGTCACCGTCGTGGTTTACCAGTTCGTGGTCAAAATACGAAGAACAATGCGCGTACGCGTAAAGGTCCTCGTAAGACTGTAGCGAACAAGAAAAAATAATTAAGTAAAGGAGGTTCCTTCTTAACATGGCTCGTAAACAACAAACTCGTAAACGTCGTGTGAAAAAGAATATCGAAGCTGGTATTGCACACATCCGTTCTACATTCAACAATACAATCGTAACGATTACAGATATGCAAGGTAACGCTGTTTCTTGGTCTTCAGCTGGTGCTCTTGGTTTCCGTGGTTCACGTAAATCAACTCCATTCGCTGCTCAAATGGCTGCTGAAACTGCTGCGAAAGCATCCCTTGAACATGGTCTGAAAACGTTGGAAGTAACTGTTAAAGGTCCTGGTGCAGGTCGTGAAGCTGCTATCCGTGCACTTCAAGCTGCTGGTTTAGAAGTAACTGCAATCAAAGACGTTACTCCAGTTCCTCATAACGGTTGCCGTCCGCCAAAACGTCGTCGCGTGTAGTGGGTGCAACTTAAAGGGAATACCTTTAGGTACATCATTTCTTGTGCAAAAGTCTTGTGCAATTTTTAACGGTCAATCTAGATCGAACACTATGATGGTATGAACCTATACATTCGATGTTTTGAAGGAGGGTAAATTGAATGATCGAAATTGAAAAACCAAAGATTGAAACGATCAGCGATGATGCCAAGTATGGCAAGTTTGTTGTAGAACCGCTAGAACGCGGATATGGAAACACTTTGGGTAATTCACTACGTCGTATCCTTCTATCTTCACTGCCAGGGGCGGCTGTAACATCAATTCAAATTGATGGCGTATTACACGAATTCTCTACAGTAGAAGGCGTTGTAGAAGATGTTGCTTCAATTATCTTAAACGTGAAAAAGCTTGCTTTAAAAATCTACTCTGACGAAGAAAAAGTCATTGAGATTGATGTGAAAGGTGAAGGCGTAGTTACTGCTGCCGATATCACACATGATAGCGATGTAGAAATTTTAAATCCAGATCTATATATTGCAACAATTGCTAAAAACGGTCATCTACGTATGCGTATGTATGCGCAACGAGGTCGTGGTTACACTCCTGCTGATCAAAACAAACGTGAGGATCTTCCTATCGGCGTGATCCCGATCGACTCTATTTACACTCCAGTTTCACGCGTCAACTTCCAAGTAGAGAACACTCGCGTTGGACAAAATTCTGACTACGATAAGTTATCACTTGATGTATGGACAGATGGTAGCATCGGTCCAAAAGAGGCGATTTCGCTTGGAGCGAAAATCTTAACAGAGCATTTAAACATTTTCGTAGGCATGACGAACGAAGCGCAAACTGCTGAAATCATGGTTGAAAAAGAAGAAGATCAAAAAGAAAAAGTTCTAGAGATGACTATCGAAGAACTAGACCTTTCTGTTCGTTCTTACAACTGCTTAAAGCGCGCTGGTATCAATACGGTATTAGAGCTTGCTAATAAGTCAGAAGATGACATGATGAAAGTACGTAACCTTGGTCGTAAGTCTTTAGAAGAAGTTAAAGCGAAGTTAGAAGAGCTTGGTTTAGGATTACGTAAAGAAGACTAAGCGAATTTTACAATATATAAGCTAGATCAGATATTTATAAAGGAGGGAAACGTCCATGGGTTACAGAAAACTTGGTCGTACAAGTTCTCAACGTAAAGCTTTATTACGTGACTTAGCTACTGATTTAATCATCAACGAGCGCATCGAAACAACTGAAGCTCGCGCTAAAGAAACTCGTAAAGCTGTAGAAAAAATGATTACTTTAGGTAAACGCGGTGATTTACATGCTCGTCGTCAAGCAGCAGCATTCATCCGTCGTGAGCTAGTAACAGTTGGAGAAGGCGAAGAAGAAAAAACTGTTTTCGCACTTCAAAAATTATTTGACGAAATCGCACCTCGTTATGCAGAGCGTCAAGGTGGTTACACTCGCATCCTTAAAGTAGGTCCTCGTCGTGGAGACGGCGCACCTGTAGTTGTGATTGAATTAGTTTAATCTTAAACTTGGGTTAGGGGGTGCCTAGTTCACCTGTTGAACGGCACTCCCTTTTTAAATAATATTTATACGATTTATACGACAATAAATAAGCTGAGCGTTATGATGAGCGAGTACAATATGTGCGGCGTCTCGTCTAGCTCTCGCACCTCATTCATACTGAACAAACGGAAATGAGCAGCCGTATGTTCTCCTTAATGTAGTGATAAGCGCATTTCTCTGAATGAGGTGCGCGCTTTTTTATTGTGATAGAATAGTTGAGCTTAATACATATGTAAACATAAAGTACGTTTTAGGCAAACGTGCTTTATTTTTATATATGGTTAAAATTTTTGTAATAGAGTTTTCTGAAAAAAGGTAGTAAACATATATAAAACAGTGTAATTTTATTAGTAGAGCAGAGAAATGAGGAGCGTAGAACATGAAAGAGATTTTATCGTTTAATAACGTAACGTTTTCATATACACCGGACGTTCCTGATGCACGTAAAGCCGTACAAGGTGTGACATTTGCTGTAAATGAAGGTGAATGGATTGCAATTGTTGGGCATAATGGGTCAGGAAAGTCGACACTTGCTAAATTATTGAGCGGTTTATTGTTTCCACAGGAAGGCGAAGTACGTATTATGCGTGATGTGCTAACTGAGGAAAACCTTTGGGAGTTGCGTTCTCAAATTGGTATGGTGTTTCAAAATCCAGATAATCAATTCGTAGGGGCAACAGTACAGGATGATGTAGCCTTTTCCCTTGAGAATAATGGCGTACCGTATGAAGAGATGGTAGCACGCGTACATGAGTCATTACAGCAAGTGAAAATGGACGGTTTCCTAAATCATGAGCCACATCACTTGTCAGGAGGTCAAAAGCAGCGTGTAGCAATTGCCGGTGCGCTTGCAATGCATCCTAGAATTTTAATTTTAGATGAAGCGACATCAATGCTTGATCCTCAAGGGCGAGAAGAAGTGTTACAAATAGTCCAAGCATTGCGAGAAAAAATCGGTCTAACTGTTTTATCGATTACGCACGATTTAGAAGAGGCAATGTTAGCTGACCGTATATTATTTATGAATGATGGAAAGAAATTTGCACAAGGGACGCCGGCGGAAATTTTTGCGCTCGGTGATCAGCTAGTGGAACTCGGGCTAGACTTGCCATTTGCAATGAAAATGACAAAGCTATTACAAGCGAATGGTATACAGCTTGTAGGGCAACATATGACAGAAGAAGAGCTGGTGAATGACTTATGGACATCAAACTTCAACAAGTAAGTTATGCGTACGCTAAAGGTACACCCTTTGAGAAACGCGCACTTTACGATGTGAATTTAAATATACGTTCAGGCACATATCAAGCAATTATCGGTCACACAGGATCAGGTAAATCGACAATTCTTCAGCACTTTAATGGGCTATTAAAGCCAACTACAGGGGAAGTGCATATTGGTGACCGTGTTATTGAGGCTGGGAAGAAAGCAAAGGAATTAAAGCCGATTCGTCAAAAGGTCGGTATTGTGTTTCAATTCCCAGAGCATCAGCTGTTTGAGGAAACAGTATTAAAAGATATTATGTTTGGACCGATGAATTTCGGCGTATCAGAGCAGGAAGCAGACCGTCGAGCGCGCGAATTAATTAAGCTTGTAGGGCTTTCAGAAGCGGTACTTGAAAAATCACCTTTCGATTTATCAGGTGGTCAAATGCGCCGTGTAGCGATTGCTGGTGTGCTGGCAATGGAGCCAGAAATCATCGTATTAGATGAGCCGACTGCCGGCCTCGATCCACGTGGACAAAAAGAAATAATGGACATGTTTTACACATTGCATAAGGAACGGGGTTTAACGACAATACTTGTGACACACAGTATGGAAGATGCGGCACGCTATGCAGATGAGATAGCGATTATGCATGAAGGTCGCTGTGTCTTAACAGGAGCGCCACGTGAGCTATTTGCAGATGCTGAAACGCTAAAAAAATATCGTTTACAATTACCTCGAATTGTGAAGTTCCAGAATCGTGTGGAGAAGATGATGAATACGAAGCTTTCTAAAATTTGTTTAACAGAAGAAGAGCTAGCGGATGAGATTGCCCGTGTTGTAAAGGGGCGTGACCACTTATGATGGAGAAAATGATTTTTGGTCGTTATATTCCAGGGAATTCATTTGTACACCGTTTAGATTCACGTTCAAAGTTACTATTTGTATTTGCTTTTATCATCATTGTCTTTTTAGCGAATAATACTATCACATATAGTTTGCTAATCGCGTTTACGCTCGTTGTCATTTTAATGAGCCGAATTCGCTTGTATTTCTTAATTAATGGATTAAAGCCAGTCATTATCTTAATGGTGTTTACGTTCTTGCTGCATATTTTGTTTACGCGCGAGGGCGATATCATTTTAGAACTAGGCTTTTTGAAAGTTTATGAGGAAGGCTTAAAGCAAGGTATTTTCATTTCAATTCGCTTCTTAGTGCTTGTATTTATGACATCAATTTTAACATTAACGACATCACCGATATCTATTACAGATGGTATTGAAACGTTATTAAATCCGTTAAAGAAGGTTAAGCTACCTGTACATGAGTTAGCGTTAATGATGTCAATTTCACTTCGTTTTATCCCAACATTGATGGATGAAACCGATAAAATTATGAAGGCACAAATGGCGCGTGGTTCGGATTTAAGTGCAGGTCCGTTAAAAGATCGTGTAAAAGCGATTGTGCCACTGCTTGTACCGCTATTTGTTAGTGCGTTTAAGCGTGCTGAAGATTTAGCAACGGCGATGGAAGTGCGCGGCTACCGTGGTGGCGAAGGGCGTACAAGGTATCGTCAGTTAAAATGGGATGTAGGCGATACGTTTGCATTACTATCACTTGTAGTGATGGTAGTATTGCTTATCTATTTCCGTAACTAGGAGTGTTATATGAGAAGGTTAAAGGCGACAATTAGCTATGATGGTACAAACTTTGCAGGTTATCAAGTGCAACCCGGTGAACGTACTGTGCAGCTAGAACTTGAGAAAGTATTGTCGGTGATGCATAAAGGACAGCCAGTAAAAGTAACAGCGAGCGGGCGCACCGATGCGCGTGTACATGCAACAGGTCAGGTTATTCATTTTGATACACCGCTTGCTATCCCGTGTGATAAATATATGAAAGCATTAAATGTGCAATTGCCTCGAGATATTCGAGTGTTAGCTGTAGAAGAAGTAGCGAGTGATTTCCATGCGCGCTACAGCGTAAGTGGCAAACGCTATCGTTATATTTGGAACTGTGAGGCTATCATGAGCCCGTTCCGTCGTTTCTATACGGTTGAAACGAATGGGGTAAAGCCAGATGTAGAGGCAATGAGAGTAGCAGCTCAAGCGATTTTAGGTACGCATGATTTTTCGTGCTTCTGCGCGGCAAATACGAGTGTCATAGATAAAGTACGTACCGTGTCTAGTTTAGAACTAACTTGGCATGGTGAAGAGCTACATATGACGATTGAAGGTAATGGCTTTTTATACAATATGGTGCGCATTATTGCGGGAACATTATGGGAAGTCGGTATTGGAAAAAGAGACCCAAAAAATATTGCGCTAGTAATTGATAGTGGCGACCGCGGAAATGCTGGCAAAACCGCGCCAGCACACGGTTTATACTTAGAAAAAGTATTCTATAACGTCTAGTACAACTTCTCCAGGTGTTTAATTAAATTGCTTGACTTATAACTTGATTCGTTATAAGATGATGTATGGTATTTTCATTACCACCACAAATAAGCCCCGAAAACTTATAGTGCAGACTAATGAAAAATAACGGTAATTTTATATCGATTAGGAGGATACATTCATGCGTACAACATTCATGGCTAAAGGTCACGAAGTAGAGCGTAAATGGTTAGTAGTAGACGCAGAAGGCCAAACACTTGGTCGTTTAGCTTCTGAAGTAGCTGCTATCTTACGCGGTAAACATAAACCAACATTCACACCAAACGTTGACACAGGTGATCACGTTATCATCATCAACGCTGACAAAATCCATTTAACTGGTAACAAGTTAGAAGGTAAAATCTACTATCGTCACACTCAATTCGCTGGTGGTTTAAAACAACGTACAGCTGGCGAAATGAAAGAAAAATACCCAACTCAAATGATCGAGTTAGCGGTTAAAGGTATGTTACCTAAAAACTCTTTAGGTCGCAAAATGTTCGGCAAACTTAATGTTTATGCTGGAGCAGAACACCCACACGCAGCACAAAAACCAGAAGCTTACGAGCTACGCGGTTAATTTAAATTAATAGGAGGATATCACTTTGGCACAAGTTCAATATATCGGCACAGGTCGCCGTAAAAGCTCAGTAGCTCGCGTACGTTTAGTACCAGGCGAAGGCAAAATTGTTATCAACAAACGCGATGTTGAAGATTATGTACCATTCGCAACATTACGCGAAGTAATTAAACAACCATTAGTAGCAACTGAAACTCTAGGTAGCTATGACATCCACGTAAACGTTAACGGTGGTGGTTTCACTGGTCAAGCTGGTGCAATCCGTCACGGTATCGCTCGTGCATTACTACAAGTTGACCCTGACTTCCGTCCAGCATTAAAAGCTGCAGGTTTACTTACTCGTGATGCTCGTATGAAAGAGCGTAAAAAACCAGGTTTACGCGGCGCTCGTCGTGCACCTCAGTTCTCAAAACGTTAATTTTACGTTTCTATACGAACTTCCAACCTCTCAAGGCTTATTGTCTTGGGAGGTTTTTATATTGTCGGATTTTAATTGGATTAACATATACAACCGTTTGTAAAATTAGCAGTATCTTTGAGTAGTTACATAATTAAAACCCCTTCATACATCATAAAGGGGCGATTACTTATTATTTATCAATTTCGCTTAACTCCATCAATTTATCGCCAATGCGATTAATACGTGTATAGGAAGCACTCATTTCATGCATGCTCGCTGTATACTCTTCTGTAAAGGAAGCAATTTGCATAGTCGATTCATTCACATAACTAATAGCCTTTTTAATATTTTCTAGCTCTTTTGCAATGCTCTCTGCGCTTTCGGTACTGTTTTGTGCCATTTTCTGAATTTCATTTGCTACGACAGCAAAGCCCTTACCATGAATTCCTGAGCGCGCAGCCTCGATTGAAGCATTCAATCCTAAAATCTTTGACTTCGAAGCAATTTCCTTAACAGCATTAACAATGGCGTTAATTTGTTGAATATCGTTATTCATCGTATCTGTAAATTTAGATAAATCTTCAATACTCGTTGATACGTCTGTACTCGCATGTGCTAATTCCTCTGTAGTGGCAGACATTTGTTGAACTGCACCCGTCAATTCGGTTCCTACTGTACGGATATTATTTACCCGCTCGTTAGAAATAACACCTGTTACAACACCGACTACTTTTCCTCCGTCATAAACTGGTACTGCAGAGGCGATGTAGGCAAATCCGAACAGTTCAGGTCCTCTTTCTTCTCGAAGAAACCTACCGCTTTTCATTGCGCGTATGCTTGTTGTATTTTTGTGCATTTCTACAGTTTCTCCGACGTTAATTTTTAAATCTACTTGTTTCCCGCGTTTATAGGCGATTACTTTTTCAGTATCAAAAATGAGTACGCAAGCATCCTCAGGATATGTAGCTTGATAAAAATCAATGGAATCTACAATTGCCTTTAATTTAGTATTCATAAAATGCCCTCCCCGTTTCTGCAACTAGTGCTTTATCTATCTAGAAAAAATGCGTTAATTCTAATATATACCAAAAATTAATCGTTTAGCATAAAATATTGTAATTTATATTTTTATTAGTAGAGAGAATGGGATAAAAGATAAGAG
>JBJEFO010000127.1:13700-19333 GCA_051874135.1 Lysinibacillus sp. | reverse complement strand
AAAATGAGTTTTACAGAAATATATTAACATATAGTATTTTCTGAATCTAATTTTCACTCTAACTTTTTGAGGAAAGTTTACTTAAAAATCGATTGTAGCGGATTCTAAATAAGTTTAATTAAAAGAGATTAAAAACCAGATATCACCGATTCAATAAAACGGAGTCTAAAGAACATTTTGATAACATAAAGTACTTAGCTTTGTAAAATCGCATAAATCTACCACGCCCCTAAGAGCTCGTTGCATTGCTCCCATTCCTTGTTCATACTACTTCTAAATTGGACAAGAGAAGCCAATGAAAAAGTCGATTTATACCGATCATTCTCAGTACAAATCGACTTTTCACTTTTATATAACAGGTTTTATTAAGGTTGTATATCTTTTCAGTGCTCTCGCATATGGTCGGCTATTTGCCTTTTTTAGAATTGTATTTATTATCCATTATTTTTTCTATACGTGAATTATTCTTTTGTTCTTGCGTTAAATCATTGTCTTCACGAAGATCTAAATCGTCAGGATTTAACTCTGCACCTATTTCTTCTCGACCTAACTCGTGTCTATTGCGCTTTTCTTTCGTCAAAATAATCACCTCCTAGTTAATAAATTTTCCTTTTTCGAATGATTTATACTTTATATTTTCAGGTACTTCGTTAACATATTGAAAAACCTCAAAACTAAAGCAAAAGCAAGTAACCTTTTCGATGAGTTTGTGCTTGTCATCTTTGGTCACTTGCTTTTATTTTTTACTATGCTCAACTCGTTTTTATTCATCCCTCTGGAAATCATGTAAAAACCAGTTCTTTATGTGTTCGTTATCGTTTTGCAATTTGCCGGCTAAAACGGCTTCCAGTGTTTGATCCATTACGACTTTTATCCACGGACCGCGCTTGCCTTCGTTCCACTTAATAAAATCATGGCCATTAACATTAAGCTGTTGTTTTGTTTGAATCGGCAAATTCGCTTTTGAAATTGCAATTTGATCTTTCGAAAATGGTACAGATACATTTTGCCATATTGCAAAATCATAAGCAGCTTCCAATACTTCGAGTTCATACTCAAAATAATGTAACGGTTGCCAGCCTTCTGATAGCTTGTCATAGGCCGCCATCACTTGTTGCATAAACGCTTTCGTTTTATTGGATAGGCGGTAGCCGTGTACAATTGACTGCCAATCCTCATTTAAAAAAGCCATATATGCCCATCCTACAGCGGCCTCGGTTGCTTGGAAGTACGTCCATTTTTCTTGTGTTTCTCTAATATTTCCTGGTAAATAATCCACTAAATTCGTTGCGACTAAAGCATCAATACCGCGCTTTATCGATGGACTTACCCACATTTTTTCAAACTCTGCTGCAATACGCTCTCTTGCGACGAAAGAAATTTCCTGTGCATGTTGCTTTATTGCTTCGAGTGTTGCCTGTTCAATCGTAAAATCGAGCTGTGCCGAAAAACGCACAGCTCGTAACATTCGTAATGCATCTTCTGAAAAACGTGCTGATGGATTACCTACAGCTCGTATAATTTTTTGTGCGATATCTTGCTGTCCACCATATAAATCAATAATTTGCTCATTGGCATCCATCGCAATCGCATTCATCGTAAAATCTCGACGTTTTAAGTCTTCTTCTAATGAGCGAACAAATGTAACACCGTCTGGTCGACGATGGTCCGCATATTCACCATCTGTTCGATACGTTGTCACTTCGATTGGTTCGCCTTTATCGAGTACAAGAACCGTACCATGTTCAATCCCGATATCAACTGTCTTTTTAAAAACCGCCTTCACTTCTTCAGGCATCGCACTTGTCGCAACATCGACATCGTGAACCGAACGATTCAACAAGAAATCTCGTACTGCCCCACCGACAAATACAGCCTCAAACCCTGCCTGCTCTAGTTGCCGAATAACTTGTTTTGCTGCATTCCAATGTTGCTTCATATTCTTACTGCCGCCAATTTCTCATATAACTTTTCATATTGTTCAATAATTTTTTCGGATTTAAATTTCGTTTGTACTGTGTCTAATGCATTCATGCGAAACTCCACTAGCTTGTCCTCATCACTTAGCAGTTCAATTGCATGATGAGCTACTGCATCAACATCACCTAGTTCAACGAGATAACCATTCGTGCCATGCTCAATGACTTCCGGAATACCTCCAATATTTGTGCCAATGCCTGGAACACCACAAGCCATCGCTTCAAGCAAGACAAGACCGAATGATTCTTTCTCTGAAAGCAACAATTTTAAATCACTAATGGAGAACAACTCCGCAATATTTTCCTGCTTCCCTAAAAACAAAACATCACTCTTATAAGGCATATTTCTCACTTTATCCATAATACGATGCTTCTCTGGACCGTCTCCAACTAATAATAGCTTCGCCGGCATTGCTTCTCGTACTTTCATAAACGCATCGATAATATCAGGAATGTTTTTGATTCTCCGGAAGTTTGATACATGAATGAGCACTCTTTCGTCTTCTCTTATACCAAATTCTTTCTTCAATTTACCACTATCTACCGGTTGGAATACTTCCTCGTCTACAAAGTTGTAAATCGTTTCAATTGGCTTTGTCGTTTCAATCCGCTCATACGTCTCTACTTTTAAAGCATCCGATACGGTTGTCACAATATCGGAATGGTCTATTCCGTACTTAATCGCTTGCTGTAATGTTGAATCTTCTCCCAGAACGGAAATATCCGTTCCATGAAGCGTCGTGACGATACCGATATTTTCGCCACACATATCACGTGCTAACACCGCACAAACAGCATGAGGAATTGCATAATGCACATGTAATACATCCAATTTTTCTTCTTTTATTACATCAGCCATTTTACTTGCTAATGCAATATCGTAAGGTGGATATTGAAAAACAGAATAATTATTTACTTCAACCTCATGGAAAAAAACGGTAGGATAAATTTTGTTCAATCGGAATGGTACGCTTGATGTAATGAAATGAATTTCATGCCCTCGTTCTGCTAGCATCTTCCCTAATTCTGTTGCAATAACACCTGAACCGCCCACTGTCGGGTAACACGTAATACCAATTTTTAATTTTCGCATCCGTTTTACACTCCTTTATTCAGTCTCTTTGTTATCCTCTTCTTTCTTGAATTAATCGCCAATCAACTAATCCTGCCTCTAAACCTTTTAATAATATTTCTGCTGTACCCATATTTGTTGCAAGTGGTACATGATATAAATCACATAAACGTACTAATGCTGTTACATCTGGTTCATGTGGTTGAGCCGTTAACGGATCACGGAAGAAAAAAACCATATCCATTTCATTATTTGCAATCATCGCACCAATTTGCTGGTCGCCACCTAATGGACCTGAACGAAAACGTGTAACTTCTAACCCTGTTTCTTCGTGAATTCTTTGCCCAGTTGTACCTGTAGCGTATAACTCATGCTCCGCGAAAATATGGCGATAAGCAATAGCAAATTGTACTAAATTATCTTTTTTATGGTCGTGTGCAATTAATGCGATTTTCATACTCTTCCCTCGCTTAAATGATGTTTTCTAAACCGTATACTAATGTCTCCATGCTAATGACCGTTTCAATGCAGAAAGAAATACCACTCATAAAGGATTCGCGGTTTAATGAATCATGACGAATTGTTAACAGTTGACCTTCTCCACCAAATAATACTTGTTGGTGTGCTACTAAGCCTGGTAAACGTACGGAATGAATTTTCATACCGTCAAAGTCAGCGCCACGAGCACCTTCAAGCGTCTCTTTTTCACTCGGGTGACCTTGGATTTTTGCTTGGCGTACTTCTGCAATCATTTGTGCCGTTTTAAAGGCTGTACCACTTGGTGCATCAAGTTTTTTGTCATGATGCATCTCGATAATTTCAACATCTGGTAAATATTTTGCTGCCTCACGTGCAAACTTCATCATTAAAATAGCGCCAATTGCAAAATTTGGTGCGATAATAGCGCCAATTTTCTTTCTTGTTGCTAGCTCGGTTAATTCTGCTAATTGTTCATCTGTAAAACCAGTTGTACCAATTACCGGGCGAACGTTATACTCTAATGCTTGTTTTGTATGCTCGTATACCGCATGGGGATTTGTTAAATCAACTAATACATCTGGCTTTGTGTCCTCTACAAGCTTCGCAAAGTTTGTATAAATTGGAACTTCATAGCTTTTCGGGAATATGTCAAGTTGCGCTAACGTTTCGCCTACTTCTTTATAGTCAAGTACCGCCACTAATTCCATTCCGTCATGCTTCATTACAGTATGTACTGCTTCTATCCCCATCTTCCCACGTGCACCAGCAATTGCTACTTTAATCATGATTTTCTTCCTTTCGTGTCCAACGATCTTTATCTCTCGTTTCAAATTTATGTAGTACATGGAGTAATGCATCCTCAAGTTTGATTTTATGTGCATTTGCAAAACAAATAATCGTAAAGAGGATATCTCCTAATTCTTTCTCCATATTATTATTATCTACGTGCTTCTTTTTTGCATAGCCGTATATGTGCTGTACTTCACGAGATAATTCGCCTACTTCCTCTGAAAGACGAGCAAGCATTTCAAATGGTGGAAAATATCCTTCTTCAAACTGATTGATGTAAGCATCTACTTTGTTTTGCAATTCCATCAATGATTGTTGTTTCATACATTTACCCCTCTTTTCTATCGTATCGGAAAGGTCACTATGTTGTCAAAACATGAAAAATGCAACATAATAATGATACCGCGTTTTTTCGCAAATAGTTATTATTTTTTAGATTTTTTTAGCCATCTATGCTAAAGGAGGTTTTTTATGCAAGGCATTAAAATTCAAAATATTTTAGGAATCCTATTAGGTTCAGCTATTTTTAGTTTCGGCTTTGTGCATTTTAATATGCAAAATGAGCTTGGTGAAGGTGGCTTTAGCGGAATAACATTAATTTTATACTTCATGTTAGATTGGGATCCGTCGCTCATGAATTTAATTTTGAATATTCCGATGTTTATTGTTGGTTGGAAAATACTCGGTCGCCGTGCCTTTATTTATACACTGATCGGTACTATCGGGGTTTCAATCTTTATTAAAGTATTCCAAGTTTATGAATTCCAAATGAATTTACAAGACGATAAGCTATTAGTCGCTTTATTTGCTGGCGTATTTTTAGGCATTGGACTTGGTATTGTGTTCCGTTTCGGCGGGACAACCGGTGGAGTAGATATTATAGCACGTTTAGCCAATAAATACTTTGGCTGGACGATGGGAAAAACGATGTTTGCATTTGATGTCTTTGTTATTTTAGCATCTTGGTTAACATTCCTCGATTCACGTTCTATGATGTACACATTAGTAGCGGTTTATGTTTGTGGACGCGTAATAGACTTTGTACAAGATGGTGCTTATTCGGCAAAAGGTGCTTTAATTATTTCCGATCATGCAGATGAAATTGCAAATTTCGTTACAGAGAAAATGGACCGAGGCGTAACAATCATCAATGGACATGGACATTTTACAAAACAACAAAAGGATGTTCTTTATTGTGTTGTTGCACGTAATGAGCTTGTCCGTTTAAAATCCATCATTCATGCAATTGATCCACATGCATTTGTGTCGATAATAGAAGTGCGAGACGTCTCTGGTGAAGGTTTTACATTGGA
>JBJEFO010000127.1:0-13600 GCA_051874135.1 Lysinibacillus sp. | reverse complement strand
GAAGTGCGAGACGTCTCTGGTGAAGGTTTTACATTGGACAACAAAAAACAACCACTTCATTAAAAAAATCGGTGCTAGGATATTCCTGGCACCGATTTTTAATTTAATCATCTGAACGCATACCTGTATAAATTAATACTAGACGTAATAACTCTAATACAGCTACTGCTGCTGCTGCAACGTATGTCATTGCTGCTGCATTTAATACTTTACGTGCACCTGCTTCTTCATTGTTTCCAATAATACCAAGTGACACAACTTCATTCATCGCGCGCTTTGAGGCATCAAACTCCACTGGTAATGTAACAATTTGGAATAGTACACCCGCTGCTAATAAAACAATACCTAGCAATAATAACCCTGAAATTTGCGCAAGCATTCCAATAATAACAAAAATCCAAGACATATTAGATGAAATATTCGCAACTGGTACTAATTTTGAACGTAACGTTAAAAACGAATATGCTTCTTTATGTTGAATTGCGTGTCCAACCTCGTGTGCTGCTACTGCAATACCTGCTAATGATGACTCATAGTAGTTACTTTCAGAAAGAGCTACTGTTTTTGTCGCAGGATTGTAGTGGTCAGATAAAATACCTTGTGTTGGTACAACACGTACATCTGTTAAACCGTGTTGATCTAATATCATACGAGCTACTTGAGCCCCTGTCATACCACGTTGTGATGCTACTTTAGAAAATTTGTTGTACGTACTTTTTACTTTCATTTGTGCATATAGCGGTAATAGCATAATGACAGCAAAATATACAATATACATACCTGTACCCAATAGTATTCTCCCTCTCTATAAAAACTTTCATATATAATACTACTTACTTTTTACTATATTTGCAAATGTTTACGCTTGCTAAATACTGCATAAGCGAGTGCGATGCAAGCAATTGATAGCCAAAATGTAAAATAACCAATTTTATCTGCATAAAATGTGATTACGCGGTAAATAGGCATTTGCCCAAACACATAATCAATGACATCATTATGCAATGTCCAAATGGCACCAATTACGACATGGACAAATCCAAATGCATATTTAGGTATATACAAAATTGCTTGTACTGCCATCATAAAATGTGAAAAGACAAGCATCCAACCATCTGCACTTAATGAGCCCATTTCGACTAGCGTCAATAAGTTCATCACAACAGCCCATAGCCCGTACTTCACAAGCGTAATTAATGCCAATACTTCCATTAGCTTAAAATGCTTCCCTAGTAGCCATCCGACAATAGCAAAACAAAAAAACAAACTAGCTGTAGGACTATCTGGTACAAAAATATAAAAAATAGGCTCTGTAATAGCTAACTGCCCCTTATACCAGTAGTAGCCGTAAATCGTACCAAAAAAATTAATAATTAGTACGATAGTTAAAAATGCCCGATGTGTTAAAAGATACCAACTCTTCACAAAAAATGTTTGCATGCTTGCTCTCCTTATTCTATACGAATAAGCTCGTATAAAGTTTGTGCTTTTTTAATAATATTATGTATATAGTGTGTACACGAAAAGTAGGAACTTAATCGTCTCGAATACGTTTATATTTATGTAGGTATCAAACATTATACAACATAATTGTTAGAAAGGCATATGTCAAACGAAATAGGGCAAGATAATGTGGTATGTTCTTGGATTTTCTTAAAAACTTTTAATTTCTTATCCATAAAAAAGAGAGCCAGCAAACTGACTCCCTTGTAAATATTATTCTTCTTTTAGACTTGCAATCCAGTCAGATAAGATTTGTAATTCTTCATCAGTACCTGCGAATTGACCGCCTGGCATACCGCCACGACCGTTAACGATAACTTCTTTAACTTCATCAGAAGTTAATTCGTTACCAAGTAACATCGGTGCAGATGCACCACCAGCTAAGTCACCACCGTGACAGCCGATACATGAAGCATTTGCTTCATAAATTAAATAACCATCAGATTGTGGATCAACTTCAACATCAGGTAGTAAACCTAAATCAGCATCTGAAATTTCACCTTGTGCATCAACTTTTTCCCAGTCTGTTGAATCTACAGATTCCCAAGTTAAATAAACGATAGCAGCTAAACTTAAAAGCATAATTGCAACTGGGATTGGTCGCTTAGATGGACGACGCTCTGGTGTAGTATCTAAAAATGGCATTAATGCTAAGGCACCCATTGCTAATCCCGGGATTACGATAGCTCCGATTACGTTAAAGTCACCTGAAGCATAAGTATATTTTAGTAACTGATACATGAAGAAGAAGTACCAGTCTGGTAAAGGCGTATAAGTTGCGTTTGTTGGATCTGCCGGACCTTCAAGTGGTGAAGGGTGAGCGACAGTTAATAATAGGTAACCGATTAAGAAAACAGCACCAACCATCCATTCTTTTAATAAGAAGTCAGGCCAGAAAGCTTCTGTTTTCCCTGGATACTCGGAATAATCTTTTGGCTTGTTCGGCATACGATTATTCAATTTAATACGCGAATCGCCAACGAATTTCATTCCTTTTCCGCGTTGCATAGTGTCCCCTCCTTAAAAAATCATAAAAACATTGTTTAAATCATAGTGGTCCTGAAATACCTTGACGACGAATCATAATAAAGTGAGCCGCAAGTAAAGCAAATAATGCTGCAGGTAAGAAGAATACATGGATAGCAAAGAAACGAGTTAACGTTTGTGCACCTAGAATTGTTGAATCCCCTGCTAGTAGAATTTTAATGTACTCACCTATGAATGGTACAGAGGCAGCAATTTCAATACCTACTTTTGTTGCAAACAACGCTTTCATGTCCCAAGGAAGTAAGTAACCTGTGAAACCTAAGCCCATCATTACACCGAAAATACCTACACCGACAATCCAGTTTAACTCACGAGGTTTCTTATAAGAACCTGTGAAGAATACACGAAGTGTATGTAAGAACATCATTACGATAACTAATGAAGCTCCCCAGTGGTGCATACCGCGTACGATTTCACCGAAAGCTACTTCGTTTTGTAAATAATAAACTGATTTCCAAGCATTCTCTACGTCTGGTACATAATACATTGTTAAGAACATACCAGATAATATTTGAATTACTGTAATGAAGAATGTTAATCCACCAAAACAATAAACGAATGCTGAGAAGTGATGTGCAGGGTTAACGTGCTCTGGCACTTCGTGGTCGGCAATATCACGCCAAATAGGAGTAATATCTAAACGTTCGTCGACCCAATCATAAATTTTATTTAGCACTGATGTCGTACCCCCTAACTTAATTATGCAAAACTATTTGCGAATTTTTTCCCAAGCATTAAATAACCGTCTTTTTCTGCCACTTCGTATTGATCAAGTGGTCCAAGAGGTGGTGTACCTGCTATATTTACACCGTCCTTCTGATAGCGCCCTGCGTGACAAGCACAGAAGAATTGGTCTGGGTGAGCAGAGTCCCCTGCCCAGTTTACAGTACAGCCTAAGTGCTTACATACTGGTGAAAGCGCAATGATTTCATCACCGTTTTTATAAACCCAAGCCGCATCTGTTGTTTCAGCCTTGTACCATGCATCAACTTGCTCATATGAGAAGTCAACTTTAATTGGTACCTCTGTTAAATCCGCAATTTTCTGACCAGTTAAGACAAAATCTCCCTCTGCCTTTGTTTGTAAGACTGGATCAATTGCAAAGCGTACCATTGGCATTAACATACCTGCTGCCATAAATCCACCAACACCTGTAATTGTGTAAGTTAAGAATTGGCGTCGTGTAACTCGATTATTACTCATTTTTTTCCCCCCTCTAACTAAAAGGTCAGTCCAACGGACAAACTTTTACAAATAGTAACAACTAGGACATATCTATGATATATCAATAGAATTCGTTGGTCAATATAGCATTCATTGGAAATAGAATGTTTGTGAACATTTAATGAATCAATTTTCTATTAGCTTGTCCATGCGTTAGTAAGCGTTGGTATGACTTGTTTTAGTTGATCTTCTAATATTCTCTGTTTTACTGTTTTATCCATCGATTCTAACGGGATAGCAGGTAACCATAGGATATTAAAAGAATCGTTGACAACTGTCCAATAATGATCGCACGTCATAAAGAAAATATGTTTAAAGCCTGCTGCTTGTAGCTCATCATATATAGCTTGTAAACTAATAATCTCTTTTATCGATTCAATATAAGAAAAAGGCGGCGTCACTAACAGGCGTCCTTTAAACTGATGCTCGATGAATGCTGTTAGTGACATTAAAAATTCCGCTGCTGAACTACTCTGTTTGCTACGTTCATCTGAAAACTCTAAACTAAGTAACGGTACAATGGCCGTATCGATAAACTGCTTTTGTGACTGGAATTGTTCCATATCCTTTACGTTAAAAAACATTTAAACTCTTCCTCCAAAACTCATTGTTGTGATGATGTATGCTTTAAAGCTTGCAATAAATTTGACAGCTCGAAAAAGCGCTCTTTGTCCCCTGCATCAAGTGCTTCATCAATTTCTCGTAAAATTTTTTCCTCTTGAAATGCCATCATACTATTTTTTAACAATTGTTCAGCAATGATGCGGTCCTTCTCACTTATATGGAGTGTTTTCGGCATATACGGATTTTCCTCAAGAACCGCTAAATAATGCAAATGAGGAGGTATATTCGGAAAGTTAATTTGAATAAATATGCTTTCATCCGGATTTAATCTTAAATCATGAAATGACTTTTCTGCATCACTCGTCATAACGTTCCCTTTATAAAAACGAAACGGCACACCAGTATGTTCAACAGAGGACATGACCATCGCACGTGGGCAATAATGCGCTTCCTCTACAAAATGAACATTTTCAAGTAAACGATCATTGCTTAGTAAATAATTTAAAATCCATACACATTCTCTTCTTTTTAGTTGATGATTTTTTAAAAACCATCGAATAAATGTTTTTTTCTCTATTATTGGGATGGAAGAAGTCATCCTATTCCCCCTTTATTCAAAGCGTTCAAGTAAAATTTGCCATTCCTGTTCTGTCGGTTGTAACAAGGCAAGTTGTTGTGCTACTACATACGCTTCATCACGCTTACCATCTTCGATTAAGAAATAACAATATTTTTCTAAAAATGCTACATCTTCTTTAAAATCAGTATATGCGTTTTTGTAAACTTCATATGCTTTGTCAAACTCCTCCTCTTTATCATACGCTTCCGCTACATAAGGATAAAGGGCTGTCCAGTCAAAATCTTCATTTTGCAAGTCCTCAAATAAACGAATAACATCCTCATAGCGTTCCTGCTGTGCGTAAATAGATATCAAGATAAGGATTGCTTCCATGTATTCAGGGTCTAAGGCGATAGCTTGTTGTAAATAGTTTTCTGCTTCATCTGGCAAGTTGTTTTTTAGCGCTATTTTGCCTGCAAATAAATATAAAGATTTATCATACTCATCACGTGTTAAACCTTCTTGAATTGCTTTATAAGCCCGTTTATTGTCATCTAACATAGCATAGCTTTCCGCAAGCAATAAATAAGCAGAGAAATAATCTGGATCTAACTCTTTTAAATCCTCTAATTGCTGTATAGCAGTTTCGTATTTTTTTGATTGGAATGCAGCATACGCTGAACCGAATAATAAATCTGGCGTTACCTCCTCTTCAAGTGCTTCCATATAATACTCAAGCGCTGTCTCATATGCCGCGCCTGCACGATAAACTTCCGCTAATCGCGCTGAAAGTAAGACACCAGCAAATTGTTTATGTTGCGCGTATAATTCTTCGTATATACGTGTCGCTTCCACAAAGCGCCCTGTTTCAAACAATAGTTCAGCTTTTGCAAATTGTAGTAACGGCTCGTTCGGTAACAGCTCTAATGCAGCGTTAATATTCTTTTCCGCTACCTCAAATAACCCTTGCATTTGATAATAATCAGCGAGCACAAGAAGCGCTTGAGGATATTCCGGTGCATCATTTGGAATAGTTAATAATAATTCAAGTGCATCATCTTCATTGCCCATCTCCATACATACATTTGCACGGTCTATTGTAATTTGTGCTTCTTCTGGAAATAAAAACGATAAATGCTCAAGCACACGATTTGCTTCCTCTAAATAGCCATACTGCATAAGAAGCTCCGCTACCTCATATTGTTCTCCTGGTGCTTCATTCATTAAAAACGTTTCTAAAAAAGCATCAATTTGTTGCAAATCACCATTTTGAATGGCTTGTAACATTTCATTCATTCGTACGTTCACCTTTTTCTTTCTTAGTTACTCCTTATGCTACAAGAGTGTGGCTTGCTAAACAAGGAAAAAGAGCTATTCCAAATAGTATTTTGAAATAACTCACTCATTATAATTATCGTACAATTAATGAATCTACATGCTCAAAAAACGTTGGATAAGAGACAGCTATACACTCTGCATCATCTAGCTCCACTGGCTCGTCTGTAAGTAATGCTGCAACTGCCGCCATCATCCCGATACGGTGATCGCCATATGAATTTAATGTTGCACCGTGTAACTTTGTCGGGCCGTGGATAATCATTCCATCGTCTGTTGCTTCAATATTCGCACCTAGTTTTTTCAATTCCGTTACAACTGCTGTAATGCGATCTGTTTCTTTTACTTTTAGTTCTTCTGCATCTTTAATAATCGTCGTTCCCTCCGCTTGTGTTGCGAGTAGCGCAAGGATTGGAATCTCATCGATTAAACGTGGGATAATCGGTCCTTCAATGATTGTCCCTGTTAACTTGGAAGTACGAATCGTAATTGTTGCAACAGGTTCTGCTGCATTTTCATCTTCAACGATCATTGTCATGTCGGCTCCCATAGCAGCTAATACATCAATAATTCCAGCGCGTGTTTCGTTCACTCCGACGTTTTTCATAACGATTTCGCTATTCTTTGCAATCGCTCCTGCTACTAGGAAGAATGCTGCTGAAGAAATATCCCCCGGTACCTTTACATGCGTACCTTGTAATTTTTGGCCACCTTCGAAAGATACAACCCCATCTTCAACTACTACTTTCGCTCCGAACTGGCGTAGCATGCGCTCTGTGTGATCACGTGATACTTCTGATTCACGCACAATCGTTGTTCCTTTTGCACGAAGACCAGCTAATAAAATAGCTGATTTTACTTGCGCACTTGCTACTGGCATTGTGTAATCAATCCCTTGTAAGTCCGTTCCTTGAATAGCAAGAGGCGTAAATTGTCCTCCGTCACGCCCCGCAATTTGTGCACCCATTTGACGTAATGGATCCGCTACACGACGCATTGGACGTTTTCCGATAGAGGCATCACCAGTCATAACTGTATGTAACTTCGTGCCAGCTAATATTCCTAACATTAGGCGAGTTGTTGTCCCTGAATTTCCTGTGTAAAGCACTTCTTTCGGCTCTTCCCAAGCATCCATACCCGCACTTTCAATTTTTACATTTGTTCCGTCTACGTCAATTTTAACACCAAGCTTTCGGAAACAATCGATCGTACTTAAACAGTCTTCACCTAGCAGGAAGCCTTCTACCGTTGTCGTTCCTTCTGCAATCGCACCGAACATAACAGAGCGATGCGAAATCGATTTATCACCTGGCACTTGAATCGTCCCACGTAAACTCGGTTTATTATAATCCATCACTTTCACAAAATAACCTCCTAGAAAAAGAGCAAAAAGCAACAATGCTTTTTGCCTTAAGAAATATATGTTTCAAAATTTGCGCGCCTTGCAATACATTTCGCTGCACGTTCACGATCATCTGCAGAACTAAAGCTAATGACTAAAATACCGAATACATCTTCGCGTGTTTCCACAATCCGAATGTTCGTAATGCTAATATTATCCTCAGCAAGATAGCCTGTCACTTCTGAGATTACACCAGGGTAGTCAGGAATATCAACATATAAATCATACGGTACAAATAATGCACCCGAAGATGTTGGTAGCGCATCACGCACTTCTTTTGCGACAGCAAAATATTGCTCAATCATGTCGACACTGCCATCTTCAAGAAGAGATTTTACACGCTGCATCTCTGCCATCCATTGATTTAATTGCTCGATTAATTCGTCACGATTTTGAATCGTAATGTCTCGCCATAAAATTGGATTTGATGATGCAATACGCGTAATATCACGGAAACCACCAGCTGCAAGCGAACGCGTCATCGGAAGCTGCGCATTTTCAAGCTGTAATTGATGTACAAGTGATGCAGCCACAATATGCGGGAAATGACTAACAACAGCTGTCATATGATCATGTTCAGTCGCATCTACTTTTACTAGCTTTCCAAGCGTATACTTTAATAGATTATCAAGCTTTTCAATATTTTTTGCTGATTCATCCTCAAAAGGTGTTAACATATAATACGCATTTTCAAAAAGGTAAGGCTTCGCAGCAGTTACCCCACTTTTATGAGAGCCTGCCATTGGGTGACCACCGATAAAGGTAATCCCCATTTCTTTTAATTCCTGCGCCTTTTTCATAATTAACGCTTTCGTACTACCCGTATCAGATACGATAACATCCTTTTTTAGTACCCAATCTTTTAATTGTTCCATCCATTTTAACGTAGCACTAACAGGTGTGCCGAAAATAATAAAATCCATTTTATCTGCTACTTCTATAGGATTTTCAACTATTTCATGCACAACTTTTAACGTTTTTGCTAATTCTCTCGTTTGTGGGAGGGCATCATAACCATAAATCTTCGTTTGTGGCGCTTTTTGCAAAGCTAATGCAACAGACCCCCCGATTAATCCTAATCCAATTACAAGTACGTTACGTGTCATGCAAAAACACCTTGTTCTTTTAATACTTCTTCAAGCAATGTTAAGAATTTAGCGTTTTGTTCCTCCGTACCGATTGTAACACGAATATAGCCAGGTGCTCCTAGCGCTGCCCCACTACGAATAATAAAGCCGCGCTTCATCATTTCCTCAAACACAACATCGCTATCTGCTTTTACTTCAAATAACACAAAGTTTGTTTGAGATGGGTAGTAATGTAGACCGTGCTGCTCACACCACGCTACGTATTGTTGTTTACCTTTTTCATTTGCTTCACGACATTTCGCGATATAATCTTGGTCACCAAGTGCTACGATTGCCGCTTGCTGACTTAAAATCGTGTTATTAAATGGTGCACGAACCGGGTCAAGTTTTGCAATTACTTGCTCCTGGGCAATTCCATATCCAACGCGGAATGAAGCTAAGCCGTATGCTTTTGAGAATGTACGAAGTAAAATAACATTCTCATACTCACGGAAATACTTTAATGTTGGCTCATGTGCTGGATCATTTACATATTCGATATACGCTTCATCTAAAACGACTAGTACATCAGACGGTACTTGCTTTAGGAAGTTTTGTAACTCTACATCTGTTACGATTGTACCTGTTGGATTATTTGGGCTACAAACCCATACAACAGACGTATTTTCATCGATTGCTGCTAGCATTGCATCTAAATCGTGACGACCATCTACACAAGGAATTTTACGTACTTCTGCCCCTTCGATTTCAGCGTTATGCCAATATTGAGAGAATGACGGATCTGCCATTACAGTATTAACACCTGGATACAACAATGCACGTGTAATAATGGCAATTAAATCGTCCGAACCATTACCAAAGATTAATTCCGTTTCTTTTACGCCAAGGTGATTTGCTACTGCTGTACGTAAGTTTTGCGCATAGCCATCCGGATAAATCGCATAATTTGTTTCATCTTGTTGTAAAAATTCTTTTACTTTTGGTGAGCTACCAAATGGATTTTCATTTGATGCTAGCTTTACTACTTCGTCTAAGCCGAACATTTTCTTTACTTCTTCCATAGGTTTACCAGGTTGGTATGCTTTCATCCCGTGAATTTGTTGTTTCCATTTCATCGTTAACGTCTCCCTTATTTACGAACTAAATCCGGTCTTAATTTGACTGCTTCGTTCAAATAAATATGTTGAATATCTTTTTGTGCTACATCTGTATTAACATGCATTAATACGCGAATACAAAGTGGTAAAGCACCTGGTACATCCATCTCATGCATGCACATAATCGGCACATATTGCCAGCCTTCCATCATACGAACGGATTTTGCTGGGAATGCTGATTTAATATCCGGTGTTGTAGAAATCGTAATGGATGCAATATCCTCTGGTACGATGTTATTTGCTTTTACCATCTCGACTACTAATGAAGCTGTTTCATCCCATACTAATTGTGCTGTATCTGATTGTATTGTTGTTGCTCCTCGAACACCGCGAATCATTCCTGCACCTCCGTTAATAATTGTCGCAACTCGGTATCAATTTCCTTACATTCAGAAAGTTCGATTTTCCTCACATAAGGCTTGCCGATTTCTTCTAATAAGACAAATTGTAATTCACCGTAGTCTGCTTTTTTATCTTTTAATAAATAGTCTGTTAACTCATCAAATGTATAGTCATGTACTGCATCGAACGGATAGCCGCTCTTTAGTGCAAACTGATAAAATTCTTTTGTGAATTCACGCGTAATGTTGCCATAGCGCTCGCTTAAAAGTAAGCAGTACACTAAGCCAATCATAACCGCTTCTCCGTGGGCTAAACCGCCATAACCAGCAGCTGCCTCCATCGCATGACCATACGTATGACCAAGGTTTAAAAACTTGCGAACAGATTGCTCGGTTTCATCTTCCTCAACGATATTTGCCTTTACTTGCACACCTTTCGCTAAATAATCCGCTAACGTTGGTTCATCAAGCTCGGTAATGTTTTTTTGCATTAGTGCTTGTAGCCACGCTGGATTTGAAATCATCGCATGCTTGATTACTTCCGTCATTCCTGAGCGCACTTCACGTATAGGTAATGTCGTTAAAAACTGCGTGTCATACAATACTGCTTCTGGTTGATAAAATGCGCCAATCATATTTTTACCGAGCGCGTGATTGATGGCTGTTTTACCACCTACTGCAGAATCATGAGCAAGAATCGTTGTAGGTACTTGAATAAACGGAATACCGCGCATATATGTCGCTGCTACAAAGCCTGCTAAATCGCCTACTGCACCGCCACCAAAAGCGATTACAAGCGATTTACGCGTACATTTTTTCTCTAGTAAAAATGTGTGTGCTGCATTAAAATTTTCAAATGATTTACATGCTTCACCTGCTGGCATGACGTGTACATGAAAATCATACGGACAAGCAGACGTAAAGTAGCTTTCTTGCGCTGCCCATACGTGCTCATCTGTTAATACGATAATTTTGTCTGCCTTATCAAATAACGCTTTGTAACTTTCCAACGCGTCTTTTAATAGTCCGTTGCCAATTACTACTTCATATTGATGAGAAGCTGCTCGTACTGGAATTTTCATAATTAGTACTCCTTTGTGTACGCACGCATCGCATCTATTTGCGCCTTTAGCTGTGGTAATTGGTCGCTATGGAATTGTTCCACGATTGCTGCTGCAACTTCCCATGCAATAACATGCTCAGCTACGACTGAAGCCGCCGGTACTGCACAGCTATCACTACGCTCAACACTCGCTTTAAACGTTTCTTTCGTTTCGATATCTACACTATTTAATGGCTTATACAGCGTCGGAATTGGTTTCATTACCCCGCGTACAACAATCGGCATACCTGTTGTCATACCGCCTTCTAATCCACCTAAGTTATTTGTTTTACGTGTATAGCCTCGTTCTTTATCCCAAATAATTTCATCATGTACTTGAGAACCTGGACGGCGTGCTGCTTCAAAGCCGATGCCAAACTCTACACCTTTAAATGCATTGATTGATAGCATCGCTTGTGCTAATTTACCATCTAATTTACGGTCGTAGTGTACGTAAGAGCCGATACCTGCTGGTAAACCTTCCACGATAACTTCGACTACACCACCGATTGAATCGCCCGCTTTTTTCGCTTCATCAATTGCTTCTACCATTTTCGCTGACGCTTCTGGGTCAACTGTGAAACATGGATCTTGTTCAATAATGGCACGAATTTCGTCTACAGATTTACCAGCTACTTTTGAAACATCCGCTTTAATGCCTGCGATTTCTGTTACATATGCAACGATCGATACATCAAGCTCATTTAATAGCGCTTTTGCTACTGAGCCTGCTGCTACGCGTACTGTCGTTTCACGCGCACTTGAACGCTCTAATACGTTACGAAGGTCGCGGTGACCATATTTCATACCGCCTACTAAGTCCGCATGCCCTGGACGAGGACGTGAAATTTGACGTTTAATTTCAGCTGGGTCAATATCTTCAGGTAGCTCTGCTGCCCCCATAATTTTTGTCCAATGCTTCCAATCATCATTTGTCACAACGAGTGCAACGGGTGAACCTAACGTTTTTCCGTGACGAACACCTGATACAATTTCCACTGTGTCTGTTTCAATTTGCATACGACGTCCGCGACCATGTCCGCCTTGTCGACGCTTTAAATCATAGTTAATCTTTTCTGCTGTTATTGGTAAAAGAGACGGTAGCCCCTCAATAATAGTTGTTAATTGTGGTCCGTGAGACTCACCTGCTGTTAAGTAACGCATAATAAAACACTTTCTCCCTTCAACTCACTAAAGTATGTATTTTTCACTATAACATATCTAACTTAAAATTACAGTACGATTGCCGAAATAAATCTCGCTATTTAAGAATATTCTGAACGTTTTTATGATAAGAAAATGTATGAACCATTAAAGAAATAACGCCCTTCGTCTATACGAAAAGCGCTGGTATCCCAATACGAATATTTCATTCATACTTGTCTTACAAAGTACATACATTGCCTTTACGAACGTATTATTATTTTTTACGATAGAAAAACGTATCTTCTACTTCAAATCCATAACGAGCTGGATTAAAAATTTGTTCTGTTGACCCAACAAATAGAATACCACCTGGACGCAAAGATTTGCTAAAATTCTCATATATTTGGTCTTTTGCTTCCTCAGTAAAGTAAATCATCACATTTCGACAGACAATTAAATCAAAATTTGATTCATATGAATCTTTTAATAAATTATGCTTCTTAAACGTTACTGTCCGTTTAATTTCTTCATTTACTTTATAAAATTGCCCTTCTTTTTGAAAATATTTCGCTTGGACATCCTTTGGAACTTCTACTAAAGAGCGCTCCGGATATAAGCCAAGCTTCGCCTTTTGAATGACATTCTCGTCTAAATCCGTTGCTAATATCCCTACTTGCGATAACGGCACATGATGAGATAAAACCATCGCTAAGCTATACGGTTCTTCACCTGTTGAACAGGCAGCACTCCATATTTTAAGACGTTTATTTGTCGCTAACAGCTTCGGAAAAATTTTGTTTTGCAATACTTCCCAACGTTTGCCGTTACGGTAAAATTCCGAAACGTTAATTGTCATACGATCTAAAAATTCATTCATTAAATCTCGGTCTTTTTCTAATGCTGAAAGAAATTGCACAAAGCTTGAAAAACCCTTTTTTTCATACAAAGACGTTAAGCGACGTTTCATTTGTGCTTCTTTATATAGCGCTAAATCAATTCCTGTTTTTCGTTTTATGCCTTCTATAAATTTTTCGTAGTCCGACATCGTCTCACATCTTCCCCTCTAACGCTTAGTAAAACTATTATAGCGGAAAATGCTCATAACAGAAATAGATGTTCTATGAAATCCTAT
>JBJEFO010000126.1:0-4438 GCA_051874135.1 Lysinibacillus sp. | reverse complement strand
GACTTCCAACGTGTAATTGGCGACGAATCACGTGTACAAATCTGGGAGCAGGAAGGTCGCCTACCAAATGCAGTCGTTGCTTGCGTTGGCGGTGGTAGTAACGCGATTGGTATGTTCTACCCGTTCGTTGAGGATCAAGATGTAAAATTAATCGGCGTTGAAGCAGCGGGTAGCGGGATTGAAACTGGCAAGCATGCAGCAGCAATTGCAGGCGGGCAAAAAGGTGTTCTGCACGGCGCGTATATGTATTTATTGCAAGATGAAAACGGCTTTGTGCAAGAAGCACATTCGATTTCAGCCGGTCTTGACTACCCTGCTGTCGGTCCTGAGCATTGCTACCTTTCAGATATCGGTCGTGCCACATATGATTCCGTCACAGATGCACAAGCATTAGAAGGTGTAAAACTATTATGTGCAACAGAAGGCATTTTACCTGCTCTAGAAAGTGCTCATGCAATTTATTACACATCGCAACTCGCTGCAACGATGGCAACAGACGAAATCGTCGTCGTTTGTTTATCAGGTCGTGGTGATAAAGACGTTCATACATTAATCGATGCGATGGGAGGAAACGTGCAATGACGTTACAACAAGCAATTGAAGCGGTAAATGCAAACGGTGATAAAGCATTTGTCCCGTACATTATGGCAGGTGATAACGGACTTGAAACACTCCGCGATACGGTGTTACGATTACAACAGATAGGCGTAACTGCCATCGAAGTAGGGATTCCGTTTACGGATCCTGTTGCAGATGGCCCAACAATCGAAAAAGCTGGTGAACGTGCGCTAGCAAATGGTACAAACTTGCGCAATGTACTAGTAACGTTAAAGTCGTTCGCTCATGAAGTAACGATTCCACTTGTCGCAATGACCTATTTAAATCCAATTTTAGCTTACGGCGCAGCAGCTTTTGCTCGTGACGCTCGTGAAGCAGGGATTCGTGGATTAATCGTACCTGACATGCCACTAGAGGAAAGCGGCATTATTCATGAAGAGCTTCGTGCAGAAGGGATTTCCCTTGTACAGCTTGTCTCTTTAACAAGCCCCCCAGAACGTATTGCAAAGCTCGCTAAAGCAAGTGAAGGATTTATTTATGCGGTGACAGTAAACGGTATTACTGGTGCACGTGCTGGATTTGCAAATAACCTTGCCGAGCACTTTGCACAATTAAAATCATTTAGTTCCATTCCGGTATTAGCCGGTTTCGGTATTTCAACGCCTGAACATGTCGAACATTTCGCAACATTTAGTGATGGTGTCATTGTTGGTAGTAAGATTGTAGACTCACTCGCTCATGACGACTGGGCTACGATAGAATCTTTAATAAAAGCAGCTAAACGAATGGAGGTAAAGTAAATGGAAGCGACAGAAAAGAAAGGTTATTTTGGTGAATTTGGCGGTAGTTTTGTTCCACCTGACTTACAAAATGTATTAGACATTTTAGAAGAAAACTTCTACAAGTACAAAGATGATGAAGATTTCAACCGTGAATTAAACTACTATTTCGAGGAATATGTAGGACGTAAATCGCCTCTTTATTTCGCTGAAAATTTAACGAAGCAATGTGGTGGTGCGAAAATTTACTTAAAGCGTGAAGACTTAAACCATACAGGTTCTCACAAAATTAACAACGTACTAGGTCAAATTTTGCTTGCAAAACGCATGGGCGCAAAACGTGTGATCGCTGAAACAGGCGCTGGCCAACATGGTGTCGCAACTGCTACTGTATGTGCAATGTTCGGCATGGACTGTACAATTTATATGGGCGCTGAAGATACAAAACGTCAAGCATTAAATGTATTCCGTATGGAGCTATTAGGCGCAAAAGTAGTTGCTGTTGACAAAGGCCAAGCCCGTCTAAAAGATGCAGTAGATGAAGCATTTGCAGACCTTGTGGAAAACTATGAAAATACGTTTTATTTACTAGGATCAGCGGTTGGTCCTCACCCATTCCCAACGATGGTGAAGCATTTCCAATCAGTTATTTCGAAAGAATCAAAAGAGCAGCACTTAGCGAAGGAAGGTAAACTTCCAACCGCTGTATTAGCTTGTGTTGGTGGCGGTAGTAATGCAATCGGTTCATTCGCTGAATACATTGATGACAAGGATGTTCGTTTAATTGGCGTAGAGCCTGATAAAGCAGCAACGATGGCACACGGTACACCTGGTAACTTACACGGCTTCCGTTGTATAGTACTGCAAGACGAAGAAGGCAATCCAATGCCAACGTATTCAATCGCAGCTGGTCTTGACTACCCTGGCGTAGGTCCAGAACATAGTTATTTAAAAACAATCGGTCGCGCAGAATACGTATCCGTAACGAATGAAGAAGTGCTTGAAGGCTTCCAAACGTTATCAAAAGTAGAAGGCATCATCCCAGCATTAGAATCTTCACATGCTGTAGCACACGCGTTGAAGCTAGCGCCGACACTATTACCAGAAGATAGCATTATCGTCAGCATCTCAGGCCGTGGTGACAAAGACGTTGAGCAAGTGTTTGAAATGTTGAAGAAATAATCTATCTAACATAGCGGGGAAAAGGTACCCCATCGAACATTTCCAAACCTATCAATGCGATTAGGACAAACTATCATTTTGTTTAATTATTTAACAAATTAATCTTAAAAGTAATTATTGATTGGATGAATAACCCCTCTACTTTCTGCAACCAAACATATAATGGGATGTAGAAAGGGGGGATCTTAATGGGTAATTACGGAAACAACGACTACGGCAACTATGGTAACTATGGTAAACGTAATAGTTCATCATTCGCTTTTATCGTTGTCCTATTTGTTCTTCTAATTATTGTCGGAGCTAGTTTCATTTATTAACATAAACATCTGTAGCTAGCTATGATAGTCACTCCTTCCTCTCATATTTTTAGTTTAGGGTCACTTTACAGAGTGGCCCTTTCATATTTTCTTTCTGCATAATGCTCAGTAAATTCTAAAAGATAAAATCAAAATGTCAGAGATTAATTTTTGTTAACATTTTATCAAATAATTATGTTAATGTTATGTTAAAAATAATCTAAAAGGCTCAACATCGAAATCTCTCTTTATTAAGAGAAAAACAAATAGAGCGAAGGTTGGCGACACTAGCGGATCCATCGTCACTTATAGCGTAATATACAGGCAAGTACATATTTTGGTTAAGAGCCAAAAAAAGAAGGTATTTTTTATGTTAGAAAAACTAAATATATTTCTCCAAAAATACATTGCTATCTTAACACCACTAAGTTTAGTTTTAGGGGTTTTATTAGAAAACATTGGACAAAATTTATTATTTCTCGTATCTTGGCTATTTGCTTTCATGACATTCGCAGGAAGTTTAACTATGAAATTTAAAGATGTAAAAATCTTTGTTAAGCATCCAGTGCTTATTTTATTCTCTATTATCTTTCTTCATGTATTGATGCCTTTATGGGCTTATTTCTTATCTATTGTCATTTTCGATGACCATTTATTGACTATCGGTTTTGTATTATCGGTTGCAGTTCCTATAGGCGTATCAAGTGTAATTTGGATAAGTATTTGCAAAGGAAACTTGCCATTAGGCTTATCTATTATTTTAATTGATACTCTACTTTCTCCGTTTATCATACCTTTAATGCTCTATATAGTTTCAGGTGAAAAAATTCAATTAGATATTGCGTCACTTATATTTAATTTAATTTTGATGATTGTGTTGCCTACGATTTTAGGAGTATTAGTGAATGAGCTTTCCAAAGGGGAAATACCAAAGAAATACGGAAAGAAACTTGCTCCTTTTTCAAAGCTATGTTTATTTGCAGTTGTTATGATTAATAGTAGTAAGATTGCTCCATACTTAAAAGATTTCAGCTTACATCTAATTTCCGTATTACTTTTAGTGTTTGTAATTGCTGTATCGGGCTATGTTTTTGCTTTAATCATTGGTCGTTATATTTTAAAGGACTATCCTCAAATGACCACCTTAGTATTTACAGGAGGAATGAGAAATATTGCAGTAGGTGTAATTGTTGCAACAACATATTTCCCAAGCAAAGTAGCAATGCCTGTTGTTTTCGGTATGCTATTTCAACAAGTCTTAGCTTCAGTATTTAGCAAGGTAGTACAAAAAGTACAGCCATCTATAAATAATTAATTTAAATAGTAAATTATCAAATTACATATAGCTGAAAAAAACATTCGAACACTGTTGTTTAGACGGTGTTCTTTTTATTTTAGTTACTACACATTTTTTTCGTCAAATACTTAGGGAAATATAATTTTTTAAAAGTTATATTACACTACTAATTACGGATAGACAAAATAAAAAAGACCCGATATCATCGAGTCTTTGATTTGCGAAGCGACGTCCTACTCTCACAGGGGGAAGCCCCCAACTACCATCGGCGCTAAAGAGCTTAACTTCCGTGTTCGGTATGGGAACGGGTGTGACCTCTTTGCCAT
>JBJEFO010000125.1:1199-4459 GCA_051874135.1 Lysinibacillus sp. | reverse complement strand
TCCTGCTACGGCTGTGGCAAAGCGCGGAGGCTACCAACTTGACTAATATTCAATCATGGAAATAACTGTTTTTAAATTTGCTCATTATGAGTAAATATTTGCGTACAATATTTTGTACGCAGTTTTAATAGCAAGCATAAAAATTTTATACGCTCCATTATTGAAGCGTAATTTTTTTGCTCGAATGATGCCAATTAGCAAGATTGATATACGACTTAATTATAAATAAGTGACATTTATTAGGTCTTTTTTCTTAATTGGCACTTATTTTAGGATAAGTTGTATATGAATCCTGCTAATTGGGTGATTCAGCGATTTAAAAATACGAGCGAAACTTTTTTGTTAAAAACTTTTAAGCGCTTGCAAATTTTTTAACATAAAAAATCTTTATATGCATTTTTTTGATAGAAATAAATCAATAGGACTAATTTTGATGATAATGCGTTTTTTTCAAAAAAATTTAATTTCCATTCATTTTTCACCGAAAAAAGTGCCTGTTCACAAAGATTTTCGCTGTCCAGACTAATCGTTTTTTTATAAATTTCTGTCTTTTTTATCACACCAACTGTTAGTAAGGCATCTTATTTGGATTGAAAACGTTCATTTTGAAGCAAAAACAGCTGATTTTTTAGCAAAATAAAATAAAACCCGCCCAACTGAAAAAATTAGTTGAGCGGGTTGCTTCTATTTTTTAATACTCGGTCTCACCTTGTTCCATAACTTTAAAAAGTCGATAATCCCGTCCATTCTTGGAAACGGTAAAATACTTTTTTCCATAAGGACTGATCCTCGTATTGTTCAAATTCTACTGTATAAATCCCATCTTCATTCGTCCAAAGACGGTCGAAATAGGTGTGAACTTCCTGCGATATGTCATGTGTGGCAGGCATCTTAATATGTAGATTCGTTTCTAAATTATAGTCAGCAAGATTTCGACGTGTGAAGTTGGCAGATCCGCCTATGAGTATCGTTTCAGCTTCATAATCGACCATCAAAAACTTGCTATGATATTGTTCTCCGTTCGTGTCGTACCAACGAACTTCAATGTTTTGTTCTTTCATTAACTCTGCTGCGACTTGACGGTTTGGAATTCCATTTTTCTCAAGCCCAAATGCATCTTTATTCGGATCTAAAATCATTTGAATGTTAGCACCACGCGCCGCTGCATCCTTCAGTGCCTTTATAATGTCACGATCCGAAATATAAAACACACCAATTTTCACTGTTGAATGTTCATTCGCTGCAGTTAGTGCTTGAAGCATTGCATCCTTTATTTTACCTTCCGTTATTAACTTAACCTCAAGCTCACCTTCAGTCGTATCGCTTTCAAACGTAGCATCGGGTAATACTACACCAGATAGCTCGGCAACAGCTTTTTCAGATTCATATAAGTCCGTTAATATGCCCCCTTGAACAACAAAGCCAATGTTTGAATGAAAGCTACTACCATCATGCGTTAAGTTAGCGGATGTAATAAGTGCTTGCGACTCATTCATGACAATTTTACGGTGATTTGCTTTAAAGTTTAATAAATCTAAGTAAGAACCGACAGAAGCTTTGCCGCCATCCGGATTAAAAGCATTCGGTAAAAAGCCGTTTTTAGACGGTTGCCACCATTGCAAGTATGGTCGCCATATACTTGAATAAATTGGATTTGGATCGCGCAGTGGCTTCATATCCGTAATAATAACTTGAATATTATGTCTTTTTAGCTCATCAAAAAAAATAGAATCGTTAGAGCCATACAACGTATTCATTGGATCTGTAATAACGAAAATTGGTATCGTTGGATTACTTAATCGCTTATGAATTAACGCATTTGTTATTTGTTCAGCAGAATTAGGATACGTTCCTTTTTCACGGTCATAGTCATCGTTATACAAAAACATATCAATGAGTAACAATTGTTGTGCGTTATCAATAATACGGAGTGCTTCCTGCATTAAATTTTGCTCTATTACTCTTTCACCTTGATTTTGATAGGTTACATCATAAACAAATTGTAAGTCATTTGTTTTATACATTGGACTCTCGTAGGAAATACCTTCTGGTAAATCTTTATTATATTGGACGATACCAACAATAATCGAAATAAGTATAAGAATGCCCGTGAGAAACCATATCCTTTTCACATATTTTCTCAAACAATCTCCCCTCGTTTCACAAAAGCTCCATTTAAATTTGTTATACGTTTAATATCGAAAGGCACTATGGATGTTCTACAATAATCCATTAATTTTATGACTATATAACACAAAGGATAGCATGAATTACCTACTCACACCATCCTCCTTAAATAAATTAGCGATAATTGATATTTTTCATTAAATCATTTTCGCCATATAGTATTCATCTACATATTCGCCGTTAATTTTAAGTGATTTTTGTTTAACGCCTTCCACTTCAAAGCCCATCTTTTCATATAGATGATATGCTGCTTCGTTATGTTTAATAACCGTTAACTCTAGGCGCTGTATGCCTGCTTGTTTTGCCCATTGTTCCGCATGTTCAAACAGTGCAGTGCCCACACCCTTCCCGCGGCTAGCACTATGAACACCAATCACAATATACGCTCGGTGGGCAATTCGGTTCGGCGTTTCGCCCTTCACAATCATATAACCTAAAATTTGCTCTTCTTCCGTAGCTACAAATATAGCTGAGTTATGCTTGTTATTGATCGCCTCTATATATTTTTCAAACTGTTCCGCTGTTAACTTTCTCTCACCTGGGTCAAACAGCATAAAACCGGATGCTTCAGCGTCTTTCATTACTGCTACTATTTGACTTGCATCGCTTGCTGTTGCTTTACGTACGTTCATGATAATCCCCCTATCATTTCATCAAGCTTTATAAATATGCTTGAACTTACCACTTTGCGGATGGCTTTGCGGTTCTTCCTGTGATAAATAAATTTCTGTTTCAATTCCTTGCTGTTGGAAATATTGTAGTAGTGCAGATTTTGCCTCTACGAAAGCCGTTTCCTTATTATGTGCGATTATTCTTAATTCAAGAAGTCGCTCATTATGTTGAATTAACTGGAAACGTTTAATGGAATGAACTTCTTCTAGCAATGTATACAAGCTTAACGGTGCAATTTTCTTATCATGTTCAAATGTCAAAATATCATCGGTACGTCCCTCAATTTCCACCCACATCGTATTTTTACCACATGGACATGGCTCGTTATGTAAAATCGCCCGATCCGTTAGTTCATAGCGAATAAACGGTTGCGTATAATTAAACAAGTTTGTGAGTAATAG
>JBJEFO010000125.1:0-1099 GCA_051874135.1 Lysinibacillus sp. | reverse complement strand
TTTTGCTCGTCTATTAATAACTCAAGTGCTGTCGGATAACCACCAAGCATAACCGGTTGAAAATCATTTAAACGTGCAACGATTTCTTCCGTCGAGTTTCGCACATCAATGATGATTTGATCTTTTTTCCAAGGCATACGAAGCTGATTGTAACGGACCGTTCCACATCCTAAATAAAATCCACCATCCGCAAATAAACCGACTGTCTTTTTTCCTTTTCTCAAAAATTTTTTCATATCTTCTGTACGAGCAAAGGAGCGAAGAACAGCAATCGCAGACACAACATTCATCGTCGTTTCATCATATAGTACAACAGCTGGATTACCTGTTGAGCCAGCTGTCGTATTCACTAAATATTTACCATCCAATTTTCGACCGATATTATCTTTGTTGTCCATAAAGCGTTCGACTTTTTCGAGTGTGATGTCATCGTCCGTCACCCATTCGTTAAAACAGCTCATCAACTCGACTTTATTCGTTACCGGAAGATCTTGTAACGTAAATGATTCACCAAGCTCTGCATATTTCTGTGCAAAATATGGGCTATTCGCTTTTGCATATTGTACAAGTTTTTGCAGTCGTTGTTGCTGCACATATTTGCGTTCTTCTTTTGAAAGTTTATTTGCCTTATAAGTCATGCGAATTGCTTTTAATAAACCGATTTGTTTCAATTTATTTCACCTCTTTGTATGTACTGTATAGCTTATTTAACTTAAAACTTTTCGTAGCTTTAGTTCATCATGTAGTGGGATGTTATCGTTACCGATTAGTGGAATGGACGGTTTTATTGCTCTCGCTTTTTGTACGGCATTTGGCATGATTTCAACAATGCGATAGCCGCGCTTCTGATAAAATTTGAGTGCATGTAAATTATCATTTGTCGTAAGGAGTGAAATTCTCTCACAGCGATGTTGTTTTGCTAAATGTTCTACTACTCTCACAAGCTCCGTACCGATTCCTTTTCCTTCTTCAATACTATCTAGCGAAATAATTTCACATTCATTGTGACGAATAACATATGTAATAAGCCCCGTTATTTCATCGTGTTCATTCACATAGATGAATCCGTCTAGCTCACTACAATTATATACGCCACTAG
>JBJEFO010000124.1:6966-19572 GCA_051874135.1 Lysinibacillus sp. | reverse complement strand
GCGTCCGCCTGGAACGGAATATGCGGTCAAGAACGTATTTTGGCGAAGAGCCCTTATTTATTAAAAATAAAATGATAGCACAACAATAACTTGAATATAAAGTGGTACCCGGTCATTTAACAGAAACACAAATCATGCTTAGTTTGATTCAGGAATCCCCCATTATAACAATAAAGAAAATACATCTGTATTATATGCAATTTAAATCATTTACATAGACAAATGGAGAGCTGTTGATTAAAAACGTTATAAAGAAAAGCAAAAAAAGAAAGCTAAAACGATGTAATATCTTCCTTTTTTCATCAATGTGACAGAATTATTTCAATTAAAATGCGATGAGGCTAGTAAGTAAATATTCTTATATTACAGATTTAATGGTTTTGTAATCATGCTTCCATAATTTCTTCAATGAACTATTTCAAAATAGCTATTATGCTAGGTTCATATCGAAAACAGAAAGGATGACAAGCATGTTTAAAAAAGTTATGATGGCAGCTGTATTAACATTGTCAATCGCATTACCGATTTCTACATTAGCGGCATCTTCAACATATACAGTAGTAAAAGGTGATACGCTTTGGAAAATCGCCGCAAAAAATCAAGTAGGTCTTTCTGAGTTAATCTCATTAAATCCAAATATAGCAAATCCAGATCTTATTTACCCAGGTCAAAAGATTATTATTGCTCAAAATGAACAAGCAAGTGTAGAGCAAGAGGTTGTACGTCTTGTAAATGTAGAGCGTGCGAAAGCTGGTTTATCACCACTTACAATTGATTGGGAGCTAGCACGTGTAGCGAAATATAAATCACAAGATATGCACGATAAAAATTACTTCAGCCATACAAGTCCAACATATGGTTCACCGTTTGATATGATGAAGAGCTTTGGCATCTCATATAAATCAGCTGGTGAAAATATCGCAAAAGGACAAAAAACGGCTGCGCAAGTAGTAAATGCATGGATGAATAGTTCAGGTCACCGTGCCAACATTATGAGCACAAGCTATACACATATCGGTGTTGGCTATGTAGCAGACGGTCACTACTGGACACAAATGTTTATTAAAAAATAATAAGATTAAAGGTCCTCGTATACATTTAGTATGCGAGGATTTTTGTGTATATAAAAACATCATCTCAAAATCGAGATGATGTTTTTGCTTAATTAATGCGTATAGTTATCGAAGTAGCCTTGAATGTAAATCATTGGTGTACCTTTATCACCAGAACCAGAAGTTAAATCAGATAATGAACCGATTAAGTCTGTTAATTGGCGAGGAGTTGTACCTTGTGCTTCCATTGCACCAACAAGGTCTTCATTTTTGTTTTTAATATGTTGAGAAATGGCTGCTTTCAATTCTTCACCGCGTAAGTGTGAGAAATTGTTGTCAGCTAAATATTTTAATTTTACTTCGTTTGGTGTCCCTGAAAGACCGGCTGTAAATGCAGGAGATACAACTGGGTCAGCAAGCTCCCAAATCTTCCCTACAGGATCTTTGAATGCACCATCACCGTAAATCATAACTTCAATGTCTTTACCTGTTGTTTCTTTTAATTTTGCAGCGATATTATCAACGATTGGTTGGCAAGTATGAGGGAAAAGCTTTACTGTTTCCTCTGTTGCCTTATTTGAACCAAGTAGACCGTATTCAGCATTGAAGCCAGAACCATCGATTGATTCAGATAAGATATTATCTAATGAATAAACTGTTGTAGCACCAGCAGCTGTTACTAAGCGCTTTGTACGGAAGCGTGAGTGAATATCACAAGCAAGTACTGATTTCGTATAGTCTACAATTACCTTTGGATTATTAGAGAAGATTACTTCTACTTCAGCGCCTTCAGCATGGATTAACTCTTTGTAGTATTCAATGTAGTCAACACCAGTAAATGTATGCTTTTTATAACCGAAGTGCTCACGGAACTCGTTTTCAGTTAATGTATCTGTCCATGGGTTTACGCCTTTTACGTCTAACTCATCGATATCTACTAAGTGGTTACCAACTTCATCAGATGGATAGCTTAGCATAAGAACGATTTTTTTCGTACCGCGAGCGATACCACGTAAGACGTTTGCAAAGCGGTTACGTGAAAGGATTGGGAAAATAACCCCTACTGTTTCATCACCAAATTTAGTTTTTACATCCGTAGCGATATGATCTAATGTTGCATAGTTACCTTGTGCACGTGCTACTACTGATTCAGTAACTGTAATAATGTCGCGATCTTGAATGTCATATCCCTCAACTTTAGCTGAGTTTACTACTGTATCTACAACAATTTGTTCGATGTTGTCACCTTCGTTAATAATTGGTCCACGAAGACCACGAACTACTGTACCTACTACACGACTCATGAATAATCTCCCCTAATTATATATGTAAAAAATTTGTATTTTAATTAACACAAGTTGTAATATAACCCGTTTACATGGTATAAGTAAAATTAATATTTCTAATACTCCCTATAAGGAGAGCTTATATGATAGGAAAACTGGACTTATACCGCATTTTTCATACGGTTGGCAAAACGAAGAGCTTTTCTAGCGCAGCTAAATCACTCTACATGACACAACCAGCTATTAGCCAAGCAATGGCACAATTAGAAAAGGAGCTTCGTACGCATTTATTTTATCGTACGCCTAAAGGAGTGACCTTAACGAATGAAGGAAAGCTTTTACATGACTATGTAAATTCAGCGCTAGGCATCTTGGAGGTAGGAGAAGAAAAAGTACTAGAGTTCCAAAATTTAACGACAGGCGAATTACGTATTGGTGTAGGCGATACGATTTCGCGTTATTATTTGTTACCGTACCTTGAAGTATTTTATAAAAAGTATCCGAGTATTAAATTGAAAATATTAAATGGTACGACAAGTGAAATTGTTACTTATATTAAAGCGGGAGAGGCAGATGTAGGGATTTGTAACTTGCCGATTTACGACGATCAGCTTGAAGTCACGCCTTGTAAAGACATACATGATATTTTTGTATGTGGGGACAAATATGTGAATATGACGAGACAGCCTATAGATTTAAAATTTCTTATGAAAATGCCACTCATTTTTTTAGAGAAAAAGGCAAACTCTAGACAATATGTAGAGGATTATTTAAAAAGTTGTGGGTTTGCCATTTCACCCGAATTCGAACTCGGTTCACATGATTTATTGCTAGAGTTTGCTAAAATTAACCTCGGCATTGCATGTGTGACAAAGGAATTTTCAAACGATTACTTGGAGCAAGGAATCGTACATGAAATTGAATTACAACAACCCATTCCAAATCGGAGCATTGGCATTTGCCATTTAAAGTCTGTACCATTATCACGAGCAACAAAAAAATTTATTCAAATCATTAATAATCATTGAGTGAAAAGCATCTTAGTTAGTTAAGGTGCTAAAGAGAAAAATAATGAAATAAAAGTAGGAGACTTCGAACCTTTAGTTTGAAGTCTCCTACTGTACTAATTATCTTACTGTTACAGCTGTTCCTGTAGCAATACACATCATCATACCTTCACGAACTGTTTCAAAATCTAAATCGACACCAATGACTGCGTTAGCCCCCATTGCATGTGCACGTTGTGTCATTTCATCAATAGCAATTTTGCGACCTTCAGCTAATTTATCTTCATAAGCAGCACTGCGACCCCCGACAATATCAGTTACTGTTGCAAAAATATCACGCACAATATTCGCGCCCATAATTGCTTCTCCACTGACAATACCATGGTATGTTTCAATTGTTTTTCCTTCTAAAGAATTTGTTGTCGTAACTAACATCATTCAACACCCCTTTCGTAATACTAAACATATACGTTTTCGTAACAGCTTAGTTTCAAAAATTTTGAAAATAAAATTTGGTTTTTTTGAAATTACGTTATAAAGGATAATGGATGAATGAAAAAATGAGTCACAAATTAAGTTTAAAACAATATTTTTCTCTTAAATGTTTAAAAAATTGTAAAATATACATCATTTTGCTAAAATTAAGCTATCTTGAGCTAAGGGGTGTTGAAAGTGGCAAATAGTACACATACAGAGCTTGTTCAAACGAATGGGGATGCGTTATGGACATTTTTGCGTGACAAAGAGGAATGGGCAAAATTAATTCCTGGGTATTTAAGCCATGAAGTGCAGGGAGCAGATGAAATGATTTGGGAGTTTAAGGGCGATTTCGGTATTGTTGAGAAGGCAGTAAAAGTACAGGTAAACATAAAGGAAGTAATCGAAAACAAAAAGATTGCATTTGATTTAGCTGGCATTTCAGACAATATTAATGGTGAAGGCTACTTTGAAATGGAAGAAGTCGAAGAAGGCAAGTATAATGTAATCGGAAATTTAAATATGAAAGCAGGGGGCTTTTTAGCAGCAATGATTAATCCTGTACTTGAAAAATATGTTCCACAAACAATTGAGCAACATGTACAGGCTATTGCACAGCAAATTTCTCAAGCAACAGTTTAAATATTAATTATGTGAGAGGTTATTTCTTTAATAGGAATAGCCTCTTTTTAATGTAAATTCTATATATTTTATGGGAAAAGTTTCGTATAATTGGTATTATTTTAGTTAATAGGTAATGTAAATGAACTCTATTTACATAGATAGAATGAAAGTAATAATTAGGGGATTGAAATTTCTCCATAACTATCATTACATACTTGAAGCAGTTAAATTTAAGGTAGAAGTGAGGTGCGGTTATGTTTTCAATACCTGAGAATGCTACATTAGTAAATATTAATATGGAATTTTCCTTATGGATTGTAGTTGCGTCCGTTGTAGTAGGGATTGTTGGTACATTTACTGCATTTTCATGTGAAGCTAGAGCAGGACAAAATATACTCATTACGAAGACATTGTGGAACTGGCTTGCTTCGATTTCATTAGCAATAGGTGTTTGGGTGCTACATTTTATAGGGATGGCAGCAATCCGTATGCCTGTTACAATGTCCCATGATATTGGATTGACAGCTGTTTCTATACTTCCTGCACTTGTTGCAGCGTTTATCGCGTTTTATGTGATAAATTTGCCGCGCAAAAGGTTTGCTCTATACATATTAGCAAGTGTTACGATGGGCATTGGTGTCACATGTATGCACCTTATTGGTATATACGCAATGACGTTTGATGGGATTCAGTATTATTTTGATCCATTATTATTTTTTGCATCGATAGTTCTCTCAATTATTGGTTCATTTGTTGCACTTTACATTTTTTCTTCTATAAAGCAGCATTTAATGATGACATTAAATGTTCGGATGATAGCAGCCATTATTTTAGGAATAGCAGTCGCAGTGCTACATTATGGAAATATGTTATCTATGAAATTTTATATTTCACCCGATAAAGTAGCTTCTCATGGGGTGATGAGTGCGATGGAAATGAACTTTTTAGCGGCAGGACTAACAATTGGGATTGTCGTCATTTTAATGCTACTTTTACTAACAACATTTTTTGATCATTATATTGAACAACGTATAAACTATTTTGACCCGCTAACAAGAATACGGAATCAACGAATGTTTCAAGAACGAATGGAATCTTCGGTGAAAGCACAAGCTATAGCTATTTGGTATTTTGATGATTTAGAGTCATACAGTAGTGACTATGGTTATGCATATGTTGATCGATTGGTGTTGTATATGTCCTCAATGTTACTAAAACATCTTCCGCCAATGACCGATCTTTATCGTACAGAACCTAATTGTTTTATTTATGTAGCAAATGATAAAATAGCTGCGATTGAGTTGCATCAAAAGTTGCAAGAACTGTCAAAGTGCTTTAAAAAGGGCTTTAAGTTTGAGGAGCATAATATTTTATTGCAAGGTGTTTGCGTGTTTGATGCGTCTGAAAAAGTCACTTCATTAGAGGAGCTATACTTAAATGCAATGACGGTACTAAAACATCCGTCGATTGAATATCAATTGGATATTGTACAGTATAATGCTACAATACATACCCGTAATTTTACGGAAGAATTGCTTGAGGATATGGGGGAAGCCATGAAAAATCATGACTTATTCCTTGTTTATCAACCAAAAGTTGCTCCAACAAAAAATAAAGTTATCGGTGCGGAAGCCTTGATTCGCTGGCAACATCCACGACATGGCTTTTTATCACCAGCTATTTTTTTACCGATTTTTGAAGCAAATAACCGAATGAATGATTTAACGGATTGGATTATTAACGAAGTGTGTATCCAGTTGAAAAATTGGCAACAGGATGAACTACTACCGAAGCAGGTCGCTATTAATATTCCAGGGCCATATTTAACGTCAGACCGTCTTATGAATGTATTAAAATCAACTACGAAAAAATACGGAATTCCTCCTAAAGCAATTGAACTTGAAATTACAGAAACGAGTTTTGTAAAAACAATTGCCGGTGCAGAGAAAGCGGTCAACGAGTTTTGTAAAGCGGGCTTTTCTGTCGCATTAGACGATTTTGGTACAGGGGTATCATCTCTTTCGTATTTAAAGAGAATCCCAGTTACGACCTTGAAAATAGATAAGTCATTTATAGATGATGTGCCAGTCTCTATAAAGGATGCTTCCATTATTAAATCTGTCGTACAACTTGGGAAGTCATTAAATATGGAAGTGATTGTCGAAGGGGTAGAGACGGGAGAACAAGTGCAGTTTCTAATTGAACATTGCTATGCACCGCATATTCAAGGCTACTATTTCGCAAAGCCAATGAAGCCAGATGAGTTGTTAAATTGGTGTCGAGCTTATCAAACGCCAGTTAAAGCTTAAACGGGAACGCCTCAGAAATTTCTGAGGCGTTTTTTGTATACGAGAGACTTCAGTGCCAATAGTAAGGGGGAAGAATAAAATAAATAAGACGCATCGCTAATTAATTTGCATTTTTTAAAGTTTTACATGTTTATTTAAAGGGCATGGATTATGATAAAAGAGCTTTCATGTATATAGAAAGGAATCATCGAATGAGTAACCAACATTATGAACAGCTACTAAATATTCAAACATCCGGTTTTCAGCGTGATTTTCCGAAATCAATGCATTATTATCGCTATGAACCGACACCATATGAGGCATTAGATCAATTGTTTGAAGAATATGAATTACCACCGCAAGCCACTGTTATCGATTTTGGCTCTGGAAAAGGGCGTGTACCTATTTACGTACATCACCAGTTTAATGTCCCGACAGTAGGAATCGAAATGGATCAGCAGTTCTTTGAAAAAGCGGAGAACAACAAGGGAAAATACTTACAAAAAATCGGTAAAAAATTTGCCCCTGTTACGTTTTTAAATATGCTTGCTGAGAAATATGACGTGCAGCAACGGGACAATGTATTTTTCTTTTTCAATCCATTTTCTGTACAAATCTTTCGCAAAGTATTGCACAATATTTATTTATCATTTGAGGAACATCCTCGTGAAATCCACTTATTGTTATACTATCCGTCACCAGAATATTTGCATTATATCCAGTTTGAAACGAACTTCGATTTATTGAAGGAAGTTCGGTTAAAAGGATGTAAAAATGAAAACGAACGGATTTGTATATTTACATTGGGAAATTAAAAGGATAGTAAGAGCGCGGTGACATTTTGATGCTAACACTGCAGAAGTTAAATTATAGTAGATAAAATGGAGGGTTATTCAGAAAGTATTCTGGATAGCTCTTTTATTTATCCAAAAAATACGTAGTCAGTTCTGAAGGTGGTACACCGTGTATAGGTTAGTAATATGCATTATATCCTAACATCATGGCGTTAAACAGTAGCTAATATTTAAATACTGAGTAGCTCTCTATTACCAAAAAACTGAAAAATCAGACTAGACTTAATTTAGGAGATGTTTTACAATACAAAAGCCAGATAATTATAAATATTAGTATATTATGTTAATTATTGTATTGAGTATGCAAATTATTTTATGTATAATTATCTGAAAAGTTTAATATTTGAAATAATTTGGATTGGGGGAAATATTTCATATGAAACATTTAAAGATGAAGAAGTTCGGTTCGATATTTTTAGCTTCAACATTGCTTGCAGGGGTGTTAGCAGGCTGTGGTAGTGATGACGACTCATCAACTGATTCAGGAACTGGTAATAGTGGCGGTTCTTCAAGCGCAGGGGAAACAATTAAAATCGGCGCTAACTTAGAGCTTTCAGGTGGTGTAGCTTCTTACGGTTCTTCTATTAATGACGGCGCTAAATTAGCAATTAAAGAGATTAACGAAGCAGGCGGTATTAACGGCAAGCAAATTGACTATAAAGTAGCGGATAATAAATCCGATAATGCAGAGGCAGCAACAGCAGCGCTTAAACTAGCTACACAGGATAAAGTAGTAGCGATGATCGCCCCAGCAACATCTGGTAATACAATTGCATCCGTGCAAATTGCTAATGATAACAAAGTACCTATCGTAACGCCATCTGGGACATCTGAGACAGTAACGGTAAATGAAGATGGTTCGGTAAATGACTATGCATTCCGTACATGCTTCATTGATCCTTTCCAAGGGGTTGTAGCAGCGAACTTTGCAGCAGAAGAGTTAAGTGCGAAAAACGTAGCTATTTATGTGGACTCATCAAATGACTATTCAAAAGGGCTAGCGGCAGCGTTTAAAGCACAAATCGAAGCAAATGGTGGAACAGTAGTAGCAGAAGAGTCTTACGTAACAACGGACGTAGACTTCAAGTCAACGCTGACGCGTATTAAATCGGCAAATCCTGATTTCATATTTATTCCTGGATACTATGAGCAAGTTGGTTTAATTGTTAAACAGGCTCGTGAATCAGGAATCGATGTACCATTAATGGGCGCTGACGGTTGGGATTCGCCAACATTAATCGATCTAGCTGGTGCAGATGCATTAAATAACACATACATTACAAATCACTATTCATCTGGTGACCCAGATACAGTCATTCAAGATTTTGTAGCAGCCTTCGAAGCAGAGTATAGTAGTCAACCAAATGCCTTCCACGCGCTTGGATATGATACGGTTTACTTCTTAAAAGATGCAATTGAGCGTGCAGGCGATGAGGTAACAGGTGAAACAATTCAAAAAGCTTTAGCTGAAACGAAAGATTTAAGCTTAATTACAGGTACATTCACAGTAGATGACAAACATAACCCCGTTAAATCAGCAACGGTTCTAGAATATGTAGATGGCAGTCAAGTGTTCAAATCGAAAGTTAATCCTTAATAGCTTTAGGGGGGCCAAAGATGCCTCCCTTTTTTCCCGTTTTAGAAGGAAACTTTTTCTCACTAGTAAAACAAAGTATTTTACATAAAGGAGTGAATGAAAATGGAGTGGGTACAGCAGCTTGTGAATGGTATTTCACTTGGTAGTATTTATGCGTTAATTGCCCTTGGTTATACGATGGTATACGGAATTATTAAGCTCATTAACTTTGCTCATGGAGACGTATTTATGCTCGGGGCTTTCATCGGCTTTTATGCAATTGCGCGTTGGGAAATGCATTTCATCCTGGCCTTACTTTTATCGATGGCACTATGTGCGATTATCGGGGTTATTATTGAGCGTGTTGCGTACAAGCGTTTGCGTAATGCAACCCGGATTGCAGCGCTTATTACGGCCATTGGGGTATCGCTATTAATCGAATATACCGTTATATTTTTCCGAGGCGCTTCACCAGAAGCCTATCCAACGGTTATTGAAAGCAGAAATATTGAAGTCTTTGGTGTACAGATTAGCGTACAGGCATTATTTATTTTAGCAACGGCCATTATTTTAATGTTATTGTTGCAATTCATTGTTCACCAAACAAAGATTGGAAAAGCGATGCGTGCTGTATCACATGATGCAGATGCAGCGCGTTTAATGGGTATTAACGTAGACAATACGATTTCTGCAACATTTGCAATCGGCTCCGCTTTAGCCGGTGCAGCAGGGGTTATTTTCGGTATTTATTATACGCGTATTGAACCATTAATGGGGGTTCTGCCCGGATTAAAGGCATTCGTTGCGGCTGTGCTTGGTGGAATTGGTATTATTCCAGGTGCAATGGTTGGAGGACTTGTGCTTGGCGTAGTAGAAACGGTTGTAAGTGCTTTAGGTTATTCATTATGGCGAGATGCAGCAGCATTCGTTATTTTAATTTTAATTTTAATTATACGACCATCGGGTATTTTCGGTAAAAATACTCGAGAGAAAGTGTAGGTGGAGAGCGTATGAAAAAATCAAAAGTTTTTTGGGGCTATATTGTCCTAGCGCTAGTAATCTATGCCGTCGTTCAAGTTTTAATTAATAATGGCATTGTGAATATATACTATCAAAATATGTTAATTACAATGTGTATTAATATTATGCTAGCAGTCAGCCTGCATATTATTATTGGCATTACCGGACAATTTTCGATCGGTCATGCTGGGTTTATGGCAGTAGGTGCCTATTTATCAGCGATTGGTACGATGAAGCTAGAACTACCTTTCGTATCAGCTATTATTCTAGGTGCCGTTGTAGCCGCCTTAGCGGGTTTACTTATTGGGATTCCAACACTACGTTTAAAAGGGGATTACTTAGCGATTGCAACGCTCGGTTTTGCAGAAATTATTCGTATTATATTCGTCAATATTGACTATGTCGGTGGTGCCGCAGGGATACAGGTAAGGCATCAAGCGACTTGGACATATGCATTTTTTGCCGTTGTAATTACGATTTTAGTTATTGCTAACTTTACAAAATCGCGACATGGTCGTGCGTGTATTGCGATACGTGAAGATGAGATTGCTGCGGATGCAATGGGGATTAATACGACTTACTATAAAGTTGTAGCCTTTGCAATTGGTTCATTTTTTGCAGGGGTTGCAGGCGCTATTTATGCGCATAACTTTTATATTATCCAACCGACTACATTTAACTTCTTAAAATCGTTCGATATTTTAATTTTCGTTGTATTAGGTGGATTAGGTAGCTTATCAGGATCGGTAGTGGCAGCTATTTTCTTAACGGTTGTTACCACGTACTTACAAGGATTCCCTGAAACGCGTATGATTATTTACTCTCTTGTATTAATTTTAGTTATGCTATATCGTCCAAAAGGTTTAATGGGTACAAAAGAGGTTACAGATTTATTTAAGTTCGGTAAAAAGGGAGGGTCTAAAGCATGAGCGAAACTCTTCTGAAAGTAGATAATTTAGGTATTACGTTCGGTGGGCTGAAGGCGGTTCAAAAAGTAAATATGTATTTAAATCGTGGCGAACTTATTGGCCTAATTGGTCCGAACGGTGCAGGGAAAACAACGATGTTTAACATGCTAACAGGCGTATATGCACCGACGGAAGGTTCCATTATATTTGGTGGCAAATCAATCGCTAGTTTAGATCCTTATAAAGTAACGAGACAAGGTATTAGCCGTACATTTCAAAACATCCGTCTATTTAAAGAGTTGTCTGTACTGGATAACGTAAAAGTAGCGAATCATGGTTTAGCGAAGCACAATCTACTATCAAGCATTTTCCGTTTGCCAAGTCATTTTAAAGGTGAGGCGAAAATGGAAGAGCAGTCGTTAGCCTTTTTAAAAATATTTGGGCTTGATGTGTATAAGGATGAGCTAGCAAAAAACTTGCCATACGGGATGCAACGTCGCTTGGAAATTGCACGTGCTCTAGCAGCAGGTCCTAAGCTGCTATTATTAGATGAACCTGCTGCTGGGATGAATCCGCAGGAAACCCATGATTTAATGGAATTAATTGCATTTGTTCGAAAAGAATTTAATTTAACGATTCTTTTAATAGAGCATGATATGCATCTTGTCATGGGAATTTGTGAACGAATTTATGTATTAGACCACGGGCAACTTATTGCAGACGGAACACCAGCAGAAATCCGTTCAAATCCAAAAGTAATTGAAGCATATTTAGGCGAGGAGGTAATGGAATAATAATGCTACAGATTAAAGATATTGATGTGTACTACGGCAATATTCAAGCATTACGCGGCATCTCCTTAGAAGTAAATGAAGGTGAGATTGTGACGCTAATCGGCGCAAATGGTGCTGGTAAAAGTACGTTGTTAAAAACAATCTCAGGTTTATTAAAGCCAAAAAAAGGCTCGATTGAATATTTAGGTTCAAATATTGATGGCAAGCAGGCACAATCCATTGTCAAAGCGGGTATTTCACATGTACCAGAAGGTCGTCGTGTGTTTGCGAATATGACAGTAGAGGAAAATTTAGAGCTTGGGGCTTACTTAAGAAAAGATCGTGACGGCATTAAAAAAGATTTAGCGCATGTGTATGAACTATTCCCGCGCTTACATGAGCGTCGTAAACAATTATCCGGGACGCTATCGGGTGGTGAGCAGCAAATGCTGGCAATGGGCCGCGCGTTGATGTCTAAACCAAAGCTAATCATTTTAGATGAACCGTCAATGGGTCTTGCACCGCTAATGGTAAAAAACATTTTTAACATTATAGAAATGATCAATAAAGAAGGGGTAACGGTACTACTTGTCGAGCAAAATGCGAATATGGCATTATCGGTTGCAGACCGTGCATACGTACTTGAGACAGGTAGTATTGTGTTAGCAGGTACAGCAAAAGAATTGCAAGAAAGTGAAGAAGTAAAAGCTGCTTATCTTGGAGGGTTATAAAATAAAAGTG
>JBJEFO010000124.1:3036-6866 GCA_051874135.1 Lysinibacillus sp. | reverse complement strand
GACAGCCCAGCCTTCTATAATAATTATATGCTATAGAATATTGCTCCTGCGGTGGACGAATTAAAATTCCACCATCCTCGTCGCAAAGGGGACGTCTCAAAATAACTTTTCAGACGTCCCCTTTTCTACCAATCTATCGTTTCGGGATACTTCAGTGAAAGATTTAGCTCATGAATTGCATGTTTTGTTACGCTAGCTGTAGCCATCAATTGCTCTTTTAACGCAGAATACCCATCATCCTCCATTAATAGTCGGATTGCATAGGAAGCAATTTTATTTTTTCGCTCTTCCTGCGAGAGTTTTAAATATTCAAGATTTAAAATATCAACATACTGTGTTGCGTAACGGAAGAACAGCGCTTGCTTCGAATGGAGCATCTGTAGAAAAACAAGATAGTGCTCTTCTTCTAATAGGTCTTCTAGTGTTTCAGCTACTGCTCCCTGAAATTGGCGAATTGTTGCGACAGATATATTCCACAGTGATGGATCAATCATTTCTTGATGTAAGCGAATGAAATCATTTAACGCAATCGCTGTAAAAATGATTTCAGGCATTAAAATCTCAACCGAATAATAAACATTTTTCTCTGGTGCAAGAATAGCCTTTTCTTTTTCCAACCCTTTATGTATGCCATTTGTGACGAACTCAATATTACGTTCACCTTTTACTGCATTTCGTAGCTCTAAACAGAAATGCAAAATACGATTACGTGCTCCTTGGAAATCAAAGTATCGATTTTCATCTCCTGTTACATCATAAATGGCTCTAAGTAAGGCATCGATATCCCAATAGTCACCGCTAATGCGTACGCCGGTCAGCATTTCTGTTGGTTGAATTGTAAGCATAATTCCCACTTCCCCTTTGACAAGTACCATTCTTTTGTTATAAGACTGTGTTTACTACTGTTTATAATTTAACAGTTTAAACAGTTCCGTCCGTTCTTTCTCTGTTAAGTCACGCCATTGGCCAACCTTTAAATTACCAAGATGAATATTCATAATACGAATACGTTGAAGGCGTTTCACCGAATAACCGAGCGCTGAACACATGCGACGAATTTGGCGATTTAACCCTTGCTCTAAAATAATTTTGAACACATAATTTGATACTTTTTCTACACGACATGGAAGTGTTTTTGTATCTAAAATTTCCACGCCAGCTGCCATTTTTTTTAAAAATTGATCTGTAATAGGCTTATCTACTTGTACGACATATTCTTTTTCATGATGATTTTCCGCACGTAAAATTTCATTTACAATATCCCCGTCATTTGTAAGAAGTAGTAATCCTTCTGAGTCCTTATCGAGACGTCCAATATGGAAAATACGTAATGGGTGATTAACAAAGTCCACTACATTTCCTTTAATATGTTTTTCAGTTGTACTCGTAATACCGACTGGTTTGTTTAATACAATGTAGACAAGCTGTTCTTCTTTTTGTACAGGTTTGCCGTCTACGCATACGTGATCCCCGTCTTGTACTTTACTGCCAACTGTCGCAAGCTCGCCGTTAATTGTCACACGGCCGTCTTCAATCCACTTGTCAGCACCTCTACGAGAGACGATGCCTGTTTCTGCTAAAAATTTATTGATTCGCATATTTTTCACCTACAATTAGAATATTTTAAGTATACAATATCGGTATCATTTTATCCCACAATAACGGGTAATAAGACACCAATCTTTAAGTGGACGATATTGAATAGGAGATTAACTGGCATGCACCGATTGAAGGATTACCTTACATAAAAAACTATTCATTCTCCTAAAAAAATATAGCAAAATAATATTATCTGTAAATTTTGATAATTGACACCTTTTAATTGAAATAATCCCCTATATCTGACAATATATTAATTGTAGATACCTTTTTGTAGTTACATAGAAATGTCAGCAAAGAATATACATGAAACAAATCGGTATTTTACGAATAATTTTAAGAAAAGGGGAGAGTTTTCAATGGTTTATGCATTTCCGAACACACAAGGCGCGGTCGTAAATTTCAAGGAACGTTATGACAATTACATTGGTGGTAAATGGGTACCACCAGTGAAAGGGCAATACTTTGATAATGTTACACCTGTCACAGGTCAAGTATTTACACAAGTAGCACGTTCAACAGCAGAAGATATTGAATTAGCACTGGATGCGGCACATGAAGCGAAAGATGCATGGGGTCAAACATCACCGACAGAGCGAAGTAATATTTTATTGAAAATCGCTGACCGTATTGAACAAAACTTGGAACTGTTGGCGGTTGCAGAGTCGTGGGATAATGGGAAAGCCGTACGTGAACCATTAAATGCTGACTTACCACTTGCAATCGATCATTTCCGTTACTTTGCGGGGGCTGTTCGTGCACAAGAGGGCGCATTGAGTCAAATTGATAACGATACAGTAGCTTACCATTTCCATGAGCCAATTGGTGTTGTTGGACAAATTATTCCTTGGAACTTCCCGTTACTAATGGCTGTTTGGAAGCTAGCACCGGCACTTGCAGCAGGGAACTGCGTTGTATTAAAGCCAGCTGAACAAACACCAGCATCGATTATGGTATTAATCGAATTAATTGAAGATTTATTGCCACCAGGTGTTGTAAATATTGTGAACGGTTTTGGTCTAGAGGCTGGTAAACCATTAGCTCAAAATCCCCGAATTGGTAAAGTTGCGTTTACAGGGGAAACGACGACAGGGCGTTTAATTATGCAATATGCATCACAAAATTTAATCCCAGTAACACTTGAGTTGGGTGGTAAGTCACCGAATATTTTCTTTGAAGATGTGATGGCTCAAGATGATGAATTTTTAGATAAAGCAGTAGAAGGGTTCGTATTATTTGCATTAAACCAAGGTGAAGTATGTACGTGTCCATCCCGTGCATTAATTCAAGAATCTATTTATGAAAAGTTCATGGAACGTGCCATTCAACGTGTAGAAGCAATTGTTGCAGGGAATCCGCTTGATCCGAATACGATGATTGGTGCTCAAGCTTCAAGTGAACAAATGGAGAAGATTTTATCGTATCTAGAAATCGGTAAACAAGAAGGGGCAGAAGTGTTAATCGGTGGCGAGAGAAATCATATAGGAGAAGAATTTGCAGGTGGTTACTATATTAAACCGACTGTCTTCAAAGGGCATAATAAAATGCGTATTTTCCAAGAAGAGATTTTCGGACCTGTAGTATCGGTAACAACATTCAAAACGCCAGAGGAAGCGCTTGAAATTGCAAATGATACATTATATGGGTTAGGTGCAGGGGTTTGGACGCGTGATATGAATACTGCCTACCGTTTCGGGCGTAGCATTCAAGCTGGTCGCGTATGGACGAATTGCTATCACCAATATCCAGCGCATGCGGCATTTGGCGGCTATAAAATGTCAGGAATTGGTCGTGAAAATCATAAGTTGATGTTAAGCCACTATCAGCAAACGAAAAACTTACTCGTAAGTTACAGCCCGCATAAATTAGGCTTCTTCTAATGTGAGGGGAGGTGTTAGCGTGACGGAGCGAGTTATTGCGACAGATGCTGCACTCGAACTAATTGAGTTATTGAAAGAGCGTCATGGACCTATTATGTTCCATCAGTCAGGTGGTTGCTGTGACGGGTCTTCACCGATGTGTTATGAGCAAGGAGATTTGCTTTTAGGAAATCAAGATGTACTGCTCGGTGAAATAGGTGGTAGTCCATTTTATATGCATAAAAACCAATTTGATTATTGGAAGCATACCCAGCTCATTATTGATGTAGTAGAAGGCAGGGGAGGCATGTTTTCATTAGAAGGTGTGGAAGGCAAACGTTTTTTAACAAGGTCCCGCGCCTTTACAAAAGA
>JBJEFO010000124.1:0-2936 GCA_051874135.1 Lysinibacillus sp. | reverse complement strand
TACACAGGCGGACAGCCAAGCTTGCGGATGGTTACATCATTAGCAGCTCAATATACATATGTAAACCGAACTTATAGTGGGCTAGAACACCAAGCGATGATGGACCGGATGACATCTGGTGAATCAATGTTTAGTATTTTTCATACGTACAGCAGTAATAGTAATTTATTATATAAAATAGCCGCGCATTTATTGTTAAGGGGCAATGCTGAAGAGCATGTGATGGAATTAAAAAAGAAGGATGCAATTTTAGCGGAATGTGATTTTCGTCCTTCTCCTTACCGGCTTATTAGTGCCTTTTTCATAAAGGATACAGCACATGGTGTACGTGCAAAAAAGCTTTATGATGAGATGAACAAATTTCATCCTATTTTAACAAGGAAAAGTGATTTCCCATTTGCTGTTCTGCTAACGGCAAATAATGATGACAGCATTGCTTTACGAGCAGAAACGATGAATCGTTATTTCCATAAGCTACGTGAATTAGGATTTAGTTTAGGCGATGCATTGCAAACTTTAACACAAATTTTGGCCCTTTTTGATGTGCATTATAATGAAGAACTTGTATACTATGTCGCACAGTTAAAAACAGAGCTTGAAAATCGCGGTGTTCACGTGAAAAGAGTACACTATCCTTATATCGGTATGTTAGCTTTAACGGCTACGAAGCTACAGTTAATTGAGGAAATTGTGAAACTGGAAAAACAGCTTCAACATTCTAAAGCGACAAAAGGTGTAAGAGAATTAGCGTTAGTGCTTGCTATTCAATATTTAGTACGCGATTATCAAGATGCACAGCATGCTGTTAATTCAACAACATTTACAAGCTGGTTAGAGCTATTTCAATTCAGCGAATTTTTCCTATATATTTCGTTTGATATTGCAAATGGTTTAACGGATTTATTTGATATCGATTTAAATTTTTAATGGAGGTATCTTTTATGCAAGAAACAAAATTATGGATTAATGGACAATGGGAGTCGGCTCAAAGAACATATGAACTGACATCGCCTTATTCTGGTGAAGTAATTGCAAAAGTAGCAAAGGCCAATACGGAAGATGTTACACGTGCCATTGAAGGTGCACATGAAGCGTTTAAATCTTTTAAAAAGAAGACAGCCTATGAACGTGCAGAAATTTTATATAGAGTAGTGGACATTATGCGCGGGCGTAAACAGGAGTTGGCAGAGATTTTAGCGCATGAAGCGGCAAAACCTATCTCAGCAGGTTTAGTAGAATTGGATCGTACAATTGCAACATACCAATTTTCGGCAGAAGCGGCTAAACAATCAACAGGTGAAACTGTGCCGATGGATGCAGCGCCAGGTACGACTAATCGAATTGGTTATACAAAACGAGAGCCATTAGGTGTTGTCAGTGCTATTACACCGTTTAATTTCCCATTTAATTTAGTTGCTCACAAATTAGGTCCAGCCTTTGCAGCAGGTAATACAGTTGTATTAAAGCCAGCAACGCAAACGCCATTAAGTGCTATTGTCATGGCAGAAATTTTTAAAGAAGCGGGATTACCAGACGGCTGCTTACAAATTGTAACAGGGTCAGGTGGAGAGCTGAGCGATGTGCTTGTAACACATCCACTTGTCAAAAAGGTGACGTTTACAGGAAGCGGAGCAGTAGGTTTAAAACTGAAAGAAAAAGTTGGATTACGCAAAATCACACTAGAGCTTGGTTCAAATGCAGCAGTTATTATTGAGCCTTCAACGCCAATTGACCAAATTGTTTCACGTGCAGTTGGTGGGGCATTTAGCTTTGCAGGGCAATTATGTATATCTCTACAGCGCATTTATGTGCATCAATCTATTTATGAGGAGTTTACAGAGAAATTTGTCGCTGAAACGAAAAAGCTACGTGTAGGAGACCCACTGCATAAAGACACGGATTTAAGTGCGATGATTAATCCGAATGAAGTTGAGCGTATTAAATTATGGATTGAAGATGCGAAAGCACAAGGCGCAGTTGTTGCAACTGGCGGGGAGTTTACAGAGCGTACATTAACCCCAACTGTGATGACGAATGTAACAGCGGATATGAAAATTGTCTGTGAAGAAACATTTGCACCGATCGTTTCAATTGTTTCATATGAAACATTAGACGAGGCGATTGCACAGGTTAATAATTCAAGCCTCGGTTTAAATGCCGGTATTTATACAAATGTACTAACGGATGCAATGCGTGCAGCAGATGAGTTAGAGGCTGGTGCAGTAATTATTAATGATATTCCAACGTTCCGTGTGGATAATATGCCTTACGGTGGTGTAAAAATGAGTGGATATGGTAAAGAAGGTATTAAATATGCCGTAGAAGAAATGACAAGCTTGAAATTTATTACGATTAAAACGATTTTTTAATACTTTATAACGTGAATAATTGTTATTTTAAAAAAATATTTGAAAGACATGTTTCCCGAGTGTTACAGTAAAAACATCATCTTATGGGGGAGTGCAGAATCATGGGAAACACTGTGCCAATGAGTTATTCACGCACACATCAAACACGTCTAATTATGCCATCTGATACGAACCATCATAAATCAATTTTTGGTGGACAAGTATTGCGATATATTGATGAAATTGCAGCTTTAGCTGCGATGAAACATTCGAAAGGTGAGGTCGTTACAGCTTCTATCGATTCAGTCGATTTCATCTCATCTGCTTATGCAGGCGATGTACTAGAGCTAGAGTCTGTTGTAACATGTACAGGTCGTTCGTCGATGGAAGTGTATGTACGTGTAATTTGCCGAGATTTAAAATCTGGAGCAGAACGTTTAACAACAGAGTCATTTGTCACAATGGTAGCGATTGATGATAATGGAAAGCCACGTGAAGTGCCAGGGATTTATCCAGAAACAGAAACAGAGCGCCGTCTATTTGACACAGGTCCAATGCGTCGAGAACATCGCAAAATGAAACGCTCAT
>JBJEFO010000123.1:17778-19624 GCA_051874135.1 Lysinibacillus sp. | reverse complement strand
CGCATTTAACAGATGTACCAATGGTAAAATGCTATATTAACGCATACAAAGATACTGAAATCACAATCAAAGCTGTCATTGACAAAATCATGGGTGAATCTGAGTTCCACGGCACACCAAATGAACTTGTTTGGTGCAATAAATGGGATACAAGACTATAAGTTTTCTTTGAGAAAAAGAAAATCAGCTTAAAACCTTTCTATAATATAGTACCTGTAGTTAGGGCACTTGAAAAAGAGTGCTTTAATTGCAGGTACTATTTTAATATTCCTCCCCTTACTTTTTTAGCCGCCACTTAAATAACTTCATTATGAATAATTAATAACTAATGGTTAGGACAGTAACTCGTACGATTAATTTTGTACGAGTTATTTTTTTAATATAAGGTAAATAAAAACGCCTGCTACTACATAAAAGGAGGTTTCTCCACCTTCCATTTATACATTTTTCTTTAAAAAAGTACGTATCCTTACTTTTTCTAGCAAATTTATGTCGAAGTGTCGTAAAAATATAAAAATTGTCTAAATAACTACGATTTAGAATTGAGAATTACTATTGTTTATGGCATTCTAGTAGATGGATAAAATTTTTTAAGAGAGGGGAAACGTGGTAAATGAGAAAATTATTTTTTATGATGGTATCTGCGATTTTCATGTTATTCCTCGTGTTACCAATACATTCACAGGCAGCGGTAGCGGATGGTACATATAGCTTGAATTATCAAGTAAACAAGCCAGGAAGTAACTCTGCTTCCATGGCAAATGACTATTTTTTAAAACCTGCTAAATTAATTGTGAACAATGGTAAAATGACAGTCCAATTAACGATTAAAAATAGCGCATGGGTAACAGAATTTAACCCACCAGGTGGAGCAACTATAATTAGTTCTAATCCAGCGGCAGATCAACGTGTTGTGCAGTTCAATATCTCTTCATTAAAGCCAACAGTTGCAATGAAAATTGACATTGATGATATTGATTACCATCATTCGTATAGTGTAGATTTTGTTTTTGATGGATCAGGATTACCAGAAGCGCAACCAAATGTACAACAAAACGCAACTACACCACCTAGCAATGCAACAAACAATCAATCGTCGTCAGGAAGTAATACTTCTTCAAATAAACAGCCTTCTCAAAATAATGAAGTAGCAACGAATAATACCTCAAGTAATGAACAGTCAAAGCCAACAGACAATGAGGTAAATGTTTCACAAAATGAAGCGACTAATTCAAACGAGCAGGATGTCGAATCTTCTGAAGAGCTAGAGAATCCAGAGACGAGCGATGCATTGCCACTAATGTATATCGTGGCATTCATGGCAGCAGCGATACTATTTATTCGAACAAAACAAACAAAAACTAATTAGAAGTTCAGGGGGAAATGAACATGGCAAAAAAACGTAATACAAAATTAGCGTTAGCGTCATTAATGGCAGTATCAGCAATCACACCAGTAGTAGCATCAGCGGATACAAATGGTTCAGTAACAACAGAAGCAGGTACATCACGTAGCACAGAGGCACAAGTAGCAAAAACGATTGATTTTACAGTTCAAGAAGAAACAGGAATGCTAGCACGTTTTGTAAAAGGACCTGGTACATTAGTAGAGCGTAGCGGTCAACAATACATTCAATTAAATCTTACTGATGCAGTGCTTAATATGATTACAGCTGTAACAGTTGATGGAAAAACAGCGTTACACGAATTCGGTGGCAAAAAAATGGTGTTAATTCCTGTGTCAGCTGATTATGCACCAGTTGCAGTAGACTTTGCGATTACTTCTCCTGTTGGTGCAGGCGAATACAAAGCCACGTTAACACCAGACGCATCTTCAATTAAAGAAG
>JBJEFO010000123.1:0-17678 GCA_051874135.1 Lysinibacillus sp. | reverse complement strand
AGAAACACCAGGTACAGCTAAAGAAGTTCCTGCATATGTGTACAAAGACGGCTCTAATGAGTTATCAATCATGGCTGGTGTGTACTTATCAAATACAGCAACAGTAACAGAAGAAGGTATTGATGTAGTATTCCCACAAGGTCAATATTTACAAGGCTTTGAAGTGGAAGGGGCAACAGTTGCGCTAAAATCTGAAAAAGTAGTAGACAAAAACACAGTTAAAATTTACACAATCCAAACAAAAGACTCATCAAAAATTTATACAGCAACAGTAGATGTAAAAGTAAATGTTGCAGGTGTAAACTATGATACAAAGCATAAAGTTCAATTACAATTTGGTGGTAAGCAAAACCCATTCACTGATATTCAAAAATTAGCTAACTATAGCTCGATTGTAAACTTATACTCTAAAGGTATTTTCAAAGAAAGCGAAAAATTCAATCCATATAACAAAACAACGCGTTATCAATTCTCTTTAATGCTTTACCGTGCGTTAGACCTTGAAGTACCGACAGCAACTGATTTCAAAGATATTGCGAAGCTTGATGCAGAAGCACAATCAGCTATTAAAGCGTTAAATAAATTAGGTGTTATTAACGGTGTTAACAAAGAAACTTTTGCACCATATAACAATATTACACGTGCACAAACAGCGAAAATGGTATACCGCTTATTAGTAAGCAATGGTTACCAAGACAAAGCTAATGCAACAATGCCATTTAGCGATGTATCAGCTACTGATGCAGAGTTAAACAAAGCAGCTGCACAATTAAATGCACTTGGTATTATGACAGGCTCAAATGGCAAATTAAATCCAAATGCGCCACTTACTCGTGACCAAATGGCTAAAGTTTTAAACAATACATTACAAGCACTTGAAGGCTTAAAATAATTAGTTAGACAGCCGGCTTCCTCTCTAGTACGGGAGGAAGCTACTGTCATATTAAAACATATTAAATTGAATTAAATTTCCATCATTGTCGACGTTAAGATGAAAGTTTACTTCAATTTTAATAGGTAGGGGGATTACACAACATGAAAAAATGGTTATGGGGGTTAGTTTTTACCATAGCTGTACTTGCAGGATGCAATAGTGACGAGGCGGCAGATCAAACGTCAGCAACAGAACCGGCAGAACAAGCAGGACAAGCTACGGAAGAAGAGCACCGTATTATTGCGGGTACAGTTGTCATTGCACAAATTTTAGATCGTCTAAATCTAGATGCAATTGCCATTCCTGAAACAGTAAAAGAGTTACCATCTCGCTTTGATGGGCTACCGGATATCGGCAACGCGATGGAGCCAGATATGGAAATTGTTAAATCACTAAATCCAACTGAAGTGTTATCTGTATCGACACTGGAGTACGATTTAAAAGACAAGTTTGAGCAATTACGTATTCCGGTTGATTTTGTTGATTTAACAAGTATTGATAGCATGCTGGCTGAAATTGAAGAACTTGGCTCACGTTATAATCGTCAACAAGAGGCAGAGGATTTAGTTAATGAATTACAGGCTGAGATTGATGCGGTAGAGCTTATAGCAACTGAAAATAAAAAACCAAAAGTATTAATTTTACTAGGTGTACCAGGAAGTTATTTAGTCGCAACTGAAAATTCGTATGCTGGCGATTTAGTGCGCATTGCGGGCGGTGAAAATGTAATGGCTGGACAAGATGCAGAATACCTTGCGTCAAATACAGAGTACTTGTATGATGCAAATCCAGATATTATTTTACGTTTAGCACATGGTATGCCAGATGAAGTAATTGAAATGTTTGATGAAGAATTCAAAACGAATGATGTATGGAAACATTTCGATGCAGTGAAAAATGATCGAGTATATGATTTAGAAGAAGAGTTATTTGGTACAACAGCGGCACTTAATGTACCGGAAGCATTAAATCAATTAGTAGATATTTTCTATAACGAGTAAAAGGAACTGGGGTTATCCAAAAGAGCGGAAACTTTCTGGCTCCCTCTTCAAATTAATAAGTATTTCTTGGGGAATATTGCTCCTACGATGGTTGCATCAAAATGCCACCGCCTCGAGCACAAAGGAGTTGTCTCAAAATGATTTTTCAGGCAACTCCTTTCCTTATATAGACACAAAATAAAGGATGTTTCGCTGTGACAAAAAAAATTATAAGTATTTTAGCGGTTACCATTCTATTGTTGCTAACGATTGTCTATGCGGCTACAACTGGTAGCATTCAAATGAGCTTTGGAGAGTTTATAACAGGCTTATTTGATGCCAACAATGAAAAAATGGCCGCCATACGAGATTTACGTTTCCCTCGTATTTTAGTTGCGATTTTTGCCGGTGCAGCCCTGTCGGTAGCAGGTGTCTTATTGCAAGCCATTATGCGTAATCCATTAGCGGATGCGGGGATTATCGGTATTTCATCGGGTGCAGCGTTTGTGAAATTATTTATCGTATCGTTTGTGCCGACATACTTTTTCTTCTCACCAATTGCCGCGTTTGTCGGTGGGGCACTAGCTTGTTTCCTCGTGTTTTTATTATCATGGAAATCCGGATTAAATCCGTTAAAGCTTATTTTAGTCGGTATTGCAATCAATGCGATGTTTTCTGGGTTAACAGAAGCATTAATTAGTTTCGGGGCATCTTCAACTGGTGCTATTACGTCAAATTTAACGTTAAAAACATGGGATGATGTAATAATTATTGTTACATATGGTTCAATCGGATTAATAGCCGCCTTTGCGATGTTTGCATGGTGTAATGTACTTGTACTGTCAGACAAAACGGCTAAAAGTATTGGATTTAATGTAACCGGCGCTCGTGTAGTGATTGCTGCTGTTGCAGTGTTGTTATCAGCGGTATCAGTCGTTGTAGCAGGTGTTATTTCATTTGTCGGTATTTTAGTGCCGCATATTGCACGTCGACTTGTCGGTCATGATCATAAAGTGCTCATTCCATTTACGGCACTGCTAGGGGCACTGATTATTTTGTTAGCGGATACGTTAGGGCGTACAATGTTTTCACCGATGGAAGTGCCTGCATCGACGATTATGGCCATTATCGGTGGTCCGTTCTTAATCTTCTTAATCCGTAAAGATAAATAGAAAAGAGTGACAAACGAAATGGAAATCAATCAAGTAGTTGTTTCGCATGATGGCACAAAGCGTCATTTAAACGGTGTCACGACTGCGATTCCAAAAGGGAAAATTACAACAATTATCGGTCCGAATGGCTGTGGTAAATCAACATTGCTAAGCGTTATGTCACGTAATAATCGTCCGTTAGAAGGGCAAGCACGTCTTGAAAATCGGGATTTAGTGGAGTATAAGCCGAAAGAATTTGCGAAAAAGTTCGCGATTGTTTATCAGCAAAATGATATACCGCAAGACTTAACTGTAGAGAAGCTCGTGATGTTTGGTCGCATACCGTATTCTTCGTTATTAAAAAAGAAAACAGAGGAAGATGACGAAGCGGTTACGTGGGCTCTTTCTTGTACAAATTTATTAGATAAGCGTGAAAATGATTTATCTGCTTTGTCTGGTGGAGAGCGTCAGCGGGTTTGGATAGCGATGGCATTAGCACAAAAATCTGAAATACTCTGTTTAGATGAGCCGACAACGTATTTAGATATTTACTATCAGCTAGAGTTATTAGAGCTTGTAAAAGAGTTAAATGCCAAGCATCATTTAACGATTGTGATGGTTTTGCATGATATTAATCAGGCAATCCGCTATAGTGATCACGTTATTTTAATGAAGAATGGTCAAATAGTGGCGGAAGGACTACCACGTGAGGTAATTACGAAAGAAGTGATTAAAGACGTGTATGGCGTAAATGCGGTGTTCCATGAAGATGAACAATTAGGGCTATATATGATGCCGCTAAGCATTTAAGGATTTCATATGAAACGACTAATTCAAATTGTTTGTATTGTTGTAATGATCTACTCAGGCGTGCAATTAGCGAAATATATTTATACGTATTTTGCCGTCGAAAAAGAATTAGAAGAAGTACAGCAAGTGGCGCAACATGCAGAACTAATTGCGTTGCAGGACATCAATCCGCGCATTGTTGGTTGGTTATCGCTTGAGGGGACACGACTTAATAATCCCGTATTGCAGGCAGCAGATAATGACTTTTACTTGCGCCATAATTATAAAGATGAGGAAAGTCGTGGTGGCAGTATTTTTATGGATTTTCGAAATAATGCTACTGAACTTGAGCGCCATACAATTTTTTACGGGCATGTGTTAAGAAATGGGACGATGTTTGGCGATTTAGCTAAATTTGCTGAACAAGTGTATGCGAACAAGCATCCGGTATTGTTTTATGAAACAACACAAACAAAATATGAGCTACACGTTTTTGCAGCTTACGAGACAACGACTGATTTTTACTACATTGAAACGGACTTTACCGATGATTCCTATATGATGTTCATCGACGAAATACAAGCGCGGTCAGTCATTACAATGCCTGTAACAGTAAATGAAACCGACCAAATCGTGACATTTTCAACGTGTACAACATCGACCAATGATGAAGAACGTTTTGTCGTTCATGCGAAAGTAGTAGAAATTACGAATTAATAGAGGTGAAAAAAATGACATTTAAAAAAGGACTAGCCGCAATAATCTTAGCTACTGCTGCTCTTGCTGCATGTGGTAGCGATGAGAAAGAAGACGAAGCGGTTGAACAAGTGGAACAGGAGCAAATTGACTTAACAGAAGAGGTGGAACAGTTCCGAGCATTTGCGATTGAGCAAATGGAGCCTTTTGTAGCGGATATGGAGTTGCTCGTTCGCTATGTGAAAGAAGGCAAGCTAGAAGAAGCACAAAAGCTTTATCCGCTTGTGCATATGTATTATGAACGCTTGCAGCCGATGAAGGCAAGCTTTGCGGAATTAAATACTGCAATTGAAGGTGCGATTGAAGAAGGCAAAGAGGAAGAGGCAACAGGCTTCCGTAAACTGGAGTACGGTTTATTTAACGAAAAAACGACAACAGGTTATGAAGCGGTGGCAGAAGAACTACTTACAAATGTTCAAAAATTGAGTATGGAAGTCGAGTCTATCGAGCTTGATGGACAGCAGTTAGTAAATGATGCAGTGAGTATGTTAGATGAAATCGTCACGACACAATTAACAGAGGAAGAGCCAAGCTATGCTTTTACACATATTTATGATGTAAAAGCGAATACAGAGTCTGTTGAAAAGATTGTGAAAATCTTTATGAGTCGTGCGGATACTCAAAAAGCAGCAAATGTGACAGAAAAGCTTGCAGTTTTAAATGATATAATCGCTTACTATGAAGTAGGTAAAGAGGATTATGTAAATTATAGCTACTTTACTAATAAGCAAAAAGAAGAGCTAATTGTTGCTGTATCGGACGTTCGTGATGCACTGAAAGAAATGAATAGTTCTTTAAAATAACATGTTTACTTTACGTTGTAACATCGTGAAGGGAGGACACATCTCAGTCAAACTAGACTGAGATGTGTTTTTTATATAGGTGAGCGTTAGCAAATACAAAAACAACTTTTAGTTAATTGCTTATCTCCATCTTCTTTTTGAGGAACAACAACCATCTGTCGGCATTCCACACATTGTATTTGTTTCATAACATTCTTCTACAGTAGATTCAGTATGAGGGAAATAATGCTGATGATGAATACAGCGTTTGTTCACAGTTGTTGTATGGGAAGGGTGGATATGAGGTACGTAAGTATTAAAGATATTAGTGCGAATGTATTCCCGTGTTGGTGATACTCGTGCGGGTGCTTGCATATCTGGCATTGTTTGAGATGGGCAACGCTGACCTTGTTGTGTACCATAGGCATTTCTATTGTCATATTGATTGAACCAGTTTCCTCCTTGCATGACTAAAACCTCCTTTTTAAAATGGTGTAAATCATTATTAACATATGACAACACGTGCTTGTCGGAATAGTTGTATACCTATTTCTTGTTATTAAACTATTCAAGGCAAGGAATTTAAGGAATAATGGGCGATTGAAAATGTGATGGGCAATAGTAGAACAAATGAAAGAAAGGGTGCTTATTCCTAGATGATAAAGGTGGAAAAATGCTATCGTTTTAAGTACTTAAAGGACGGGAATGCTTTTCAATGCGAAAATAGATATCGATTTAAACAAAAAGATTACTTGACGTAATTTCGTTTCTTTAATATACTTAGTTACAAATAGTAAGTAATAACTTACTTGTACGAAAAAATGTTTCGAAAACAGTCATAGTCGGAACGTTTTTATCGTATATATTTTTATACTATATCTTGAATTCGAGATAAATAGGAGGAATTACTTATGACGAAATGGACAGTAGATCAATCGCATTCACACATCGGCTTTGAAGTAAAACACATGATGGTATCAAAAGTGAAAGGTGTATTCGATTCTTACACAGCAAATGTAGAGGCAGAAGAACTTTCAGATTTAACGGGGGCAAATATTTCATTTACGTTTGATGTAGCAAGTATTAATACACGCAATGAGGATCGCGATAATCATTTAAAATCAGCCGACTTCTTTGATGCAGAGCAGTTCCCAGCGATTACATTCGAATCAACATCAATTACAAAATCAGGCGATAGCTTTGATGTAACTGGTAACTTAACGATTAAAGGTGTAACGAAAGAAGTGACATTTGAAACAGAGTTCAATGGTAAAGGTACAAATCCATGGGGGCAAGCAGTATATGGATTTGAAGCAGATACGAAAATCAATCGTGAAGATTTTGATTTAACATGGAATGCAGCGCTTGAAACGGGTGGTGTACTTGTAGGAAAAGATGTAAAAATTAAAGTGGAGCTTGAGTTAAACCCAGCCGCTGAATAATATTGAATATAAGTCGACAATCCTGAAAATTTGGAATTGTCGACTTTTTATTTGGATAATTTGTTATACTAAAACTAGTAATTTTCGGAAATGAGGGAAGTTTTTTTGTTAGTGGATTTTAAGGTCAAAAATTGTTTGTCCTACAAAGAAGAAATAATATTTTCAATGGTTTCCGGGACGCGTGTTCGCAAATTAAAGGAGACACATACAATGTCCCTGCATAAAATAAGTTTAGTAAAGAGTGCTTTTATTTTTGGCCCAAATGGAAGTGGGAAGTCAAATTTATTTACAGCTATAAAAGTACTCAGGTCGTTGCTTTTTAATTTTGAAAGCTTAAATAATGTAACGCAAATGAAGTTACCGTATCAGCCGTTTAAACTTGGTGGAAAAAGGGAAGAACCAACTGAATTTGCTATTTCGCTCCTGCTTGATGGAGAGCTTTTTGAATATGAAGTGCATTACAATGAAGAGAAGATTTTATTCGAACGTTTTTCAAAGGTGATGAAAACAGCAAAGAAGGATTTTTTCATTCGCGTATTTGATTTGAAAACAGAGGAATATCATTATAAACTAGCACGAAAAAAGCATGCAGAATTAATTCATTATACCCGTCCTAATATAGCCTTTTTATCGATTTTAAATGTTTTTAACGATCCACAAGCAGCGAAAGTTTTTAATTGGTTTATCGATAAAATTATTTTTCTAGATGAATCACATCGCTTGTCGAGCCATCCGCTTATTCGCAAATTAGAGGATGATATGTTTAAACAAGAAGTAATTAAGCTACTAAAAATTGCCGATTTTTCAATTCAAGATTTGACAGCTCGTCGCGTTGAAAGAAAAGAAAAAAATACAATTTTACATGATTTTGAGCTAAATGATGCGGTCATTCAAGAAATTGATATTGATTTGCATTATTTATCATTTGATGAGAACGGGGCGCCAACAGGGACGAAAACAATTAATTGGACAATGGACTCGAAGGGCACTGTTCGTATGCTTTATTTAGCTAGTGTAATGGTTGATGCACATAACAAAGGGAAGACGATTTTTATCGATGAATTTGATACAGCGTTCCATGTATCGATTTGTGAGTTTTTAATGGCGATTATGAATAGCAAGCGCAATACGAACAATCAGTTTATCGTGACGAGCCATGAAATTGATTTACTCGATCAACCGCTTCGCACAGACCAAATTTGGTTTGTTAATAAAAGCTTTAAAAACGAGTCTGAGCTATATTCACTATTTGATTTTGCAGATTTACATAAAAAACGTGCCGATATTTCTTATGCGAAGCGTTATCTGAAAGGTGAGTTTGGGGCAACGCCAGTCATCAATGAATATTTATCACAACAATATTTAAGAGAGGAAGAACAATGAGAACGAGGGAAAGAGGAAGGCTCACTTTACGCAAAACGATTCTCATTTATTGCGAAGGCGAAACGGAACGCATTTACTTTGAGCAAATGAAAATTTTAAAACGCTCTAAAATGGTTAGTGTAAAAATAAAAAATGTAAAGCGTTCAGCCATTAAACTTGCACAGCATGCCTATCGGGATTCCAGTTATCAACCGTTTGATGAAGTTTGGATAGTGTTTGATAAAGATGATTTAACGGAAAAGCAGCTAGAAGAGGTAAATATGTTTTGTGCACAACATAATATTCACATTGCTTATACGAATGAAGCATTTGAACTTTGGTTACTTTTACATTTTGAACAAATTGATGTCAGCCAAATATATCCTCGCGCTTTACTCAATTCAAAGATGGAGGAATATCTTGGTGTAACACGTTACATACGAAATAAAGGAAACGCTGAGGTCATTGCACCAATTGCATTACGTCACGAAGTCGCCATGAAAAACTGCATAGATATGATGCAACTTCGTAATTCTAATAGCCGTGATAATCCGTATTGCAATGTACATGAAATGATTCGCAAGGTTTTCTAAAATATAGTTTGAGACGTAATCTGTGCTCCTACGATGGTGTGCAGATTAAGTAACAAAGGGTGTCGGGGAAGTAATTACTTTCCCGGCACCCTCTTCTACTTTAGAGCACTAATTTTCGCGCAATTGAAAGACCGACATCTATTGAAAAATAAATATTAGAAAACATCAAAAAAATTGAAATTAAGGGTTGTTTTATTTAAGTGAGTATAATAAAATAACCTAAAGAATATAAAACCTAGTTGAATTATAGGTTTTAAGGGGTGAACTTAACTATGTCGACACCTATCGTAACAATTGATCAAGTATCGAAATCATACGTTTCGCAAGGTAAAGAATCACTTGTATTAAATAACATATCGTTTGGTATAGAAAAAGGGGAAATCATTTCACTGCTCGGTAAAAGTGGTTGTGGTAAAAGTACATTGCTAAACTGTATCGGCGGTTTCGAACCAGTAAATAGTGGGCGTGTTTTATTAGATGATCAAGAAGTAAAAAAGCCGAGTAAACGCTGTGTCATGCTGATGCAAAACTACGGACTGTTACCTTGGCGTTCTGTTCGCAAAAATGTTGAGCTCGCTTTAGAAAGTGAAAACCTTTCAAAGAAGGAAATTACAACGCGTGCAGATTATTATTTAGAGATGGTTGGGCTTGCGGATCGGGTAAATGCTTTGCCAAGCGAATTATCTGGTGGGATGCAGCAACGTGTAGCAATTGCACGAGCATTAGCGATTCAACCAGAAGTTATTTTAATGGATGAACCATTTGGTGCACTTGATACATTTACACGCTATTACTTGCAAGATGAGCTTATTCAAATCCAACAGCGTGAAAACACGACAATTATTTTAGTGACACATGATATTGATGAAGCTATTTATTTATCAGATCGCATTTTTATTATGAAGGCGAATCCGGGTGAGATACATAAAGAAATTACACTTAAAATGTCAAAGCCTCGCGATCGCTCAGATTCAGATTTTCAGCATTATCGAGAACTTATTTTTAATGAGTTCCAGTTTACAAATACGAAAGCACAAATTGAATTTAACATTTAGGGGGATTGCAATGAAAAAGATTTATAGTTTATTACTATTATCGATTGTGTTAGTACTTGCAGCGTGCGGCAGTAATGATGAGTCTAAAACTGCAGCAGATGGAGAAAAGCCGACAATTAAAATCGGTTATTTACCGATTACACATGCAGTACCACTGTATATGCAAAGTAATACAGAGTATGAGGATTATAATTTAGAGCTAGTGAAATTTGGTTCATGGCCAGAATTAGTGGACGCATTAAATACAGGAGCGATTGATGGGGCTTCGATGTTAATTCAATTGGCAATGAATGCGAAAGAGAAAGGAATCGATTTAAAAGCGGTAGCACTTGGGCACCGTGATGGAAACGTCTTAGTTGGCGGCAAGGACATTGAGTCTGTTGAAGATTTAATTGGCAAGCCATTTGCTATTCCGAGTCGGTTCTCAACACATAATATTTTACTATTTGAAATGCTACAAAAACATGGCATTGCCTATGACGAAGTTGAAGCAGTAGAGATGCCACCAGCTGAGATGCCGGCAGCACTTGCGGAAGGGCGTATTGCTGGTTATGTAGTAGCGGAGCCGTTTGGTGCGATTTCTGTATCGCTTGAAAACGGTAAAGTACTCTATCAATCTGAAGAAATTTGGCAAGATTCTATTGACTGTGGTTTAGTTTTACGTGGTCAATTTATCGAAAAAAATCGTGATTTAGTGCAAAGCTTCGTCAATGATTATGTAGCTGGCGGTGAGTTAGCACAGCTAAAAGACGACCATACACATGATGTTGTAGGCGAGTACTTAACGGTAGAAGAAGATGTATTAGATCTTTCATTACAATGGATTTCATACGATAACTTAAAAATTGAAGAAGATAGCTACAAAGTATTACGTGATGCGTTACTTGAAATGGAACTATCTGAAAATCCACCAGCCTATGAAGATTTTGTCGATTCAAGTTTTATTAATTAATTAACTGACGGAGGGTAGCTATGGCCATTTTTAAAAAATTATCACCAATTGCTATTGGATTTATCATACTAATTGCAGTATGGCAAATTGCTACAATCGTTGGTGGACATCAGTCAGCGCTTTTCCCTCCGCCATTAAAAGTGGGAGAAGCATTGGTGTCTATCATTTCTGATGGATCCATTTTTACACATATACAAGTAAGTTTATTTCGCTTCTTTAGCGGTTATTTAATAGCCGTTATTATCGCAGTTATTTTAGGGCTTGTGTTAGGTAGACTTCCACTTTTGTGGAGTGTACTTGATCCAATCGTTCAAGTATTGCGCCCTGTATCACCGATTGCGTGGTCACCATTTATCGTACTATGGTTTGGTATTGGCAATACGCCAGCAATTGTCATTATTTTTATTGCAGCATTTTTCCCTGTATTATTATCAACGGTTTCTGCTGTAAGAAAAGTAGACAAAACGTATTTACGAATTGCTGCTAACTTTGAAATGGGCCAAGTAGAGACATTACGAAAAATTGTTCTTCCAGCTTCGTTCCCAATGATCGCCAATGGTTTACATATGGCGTTAGGGTCTGCTTGGATTTTCTTGGTGGCAGGAGAAATGGTTGGGGCACAATCTGGACTTGGATTCCTAATTGTCGATGCACGAAATGCTTTAAGCCTTGATCTAGTGATGGCGTGTATCGTTGTTATCGGTGTACTAGGATTAATTTTAGATAAACTAATCCATTATTTCGAGGCATGGGTTAATCGAATTTGGGGAGGTTCAGGGGCATAGAAAAAGCCCGATTGCTCAGGCTTTGACAGGGCGAATATGTATATTTTCGATACGTTCGCCAGTTTTAGTAGAGTAATAACCTACTTCTACACGGTTTTCGTCATCATCAACAATTTCTTTATAACAAGTTTCTAGATGTTCGGCACCCCAAATAATCATCGCATTGAATACATGTTCAAGCGCGATACCTTTTTCAGTTAAGGTGTAGCGGTAACGTGGCGGATGAGCGATATAAAGTTCAGACGCTACTATGCCAGCATCTTCAAGTTCTTTTAATCGACTTGATAACACATTTGCTGAAAGACCAGGGAGCTTTAGCTTAATATCATTGAAATTTGTTTCACCAATCATTAATTCATGGATGATTAAAAGCGTCCAGCGATCACCTAGTATATTCAATGTTTGTGCAATATTACAAGGTAAATCATAGCGAGTTTTCATTGTGATACCTCCTTCGTAATAAAGTATAAGCATTAAATTTATACAATGCGAGTTAAAAATATTAACTCAAACAAAAAAATTAACTTTCAGGAGGAATTTCAAATGGCTTTATTTTTAGTAGAATCAACAATTAACGAGGTATCAACAAAAGAGGCGTTTTCAGCATTAGTTGAAAAAGTAAATGCAGCAGAGGCAGCAAACGTAATCGAAGTACAAGTAGCAAAAGGCTTCACACGTGCATACTTCATCATCGAAGCAGCAGACGAAGCAACAGCAAAATCAGCGTTAGAAGCACAAGGCGTAGCAATCGACTTAGTGAAAGAAGTACGTTTAATCGGTAAAGAGCTAGACGAAGTAAAGAACGGTGGCGAGCAAGTAAACTACTTAGTAGAGTGGGAAATCCCAGCGGAAATTACGATGGATAAATATTTAGAGCGCAAAAAGAAAAATTCTGTAAAATATGAAGAAGTGCCAGATGTAAAATTCTCTCGTACTTATGTATGTGAAGACATGACAAAATGCTTATGCTTCTATGATGCACCAGATGAAGCAGCAGTAAAACGTGCACGTGAAGCAGTACAAACACCAATCACGTCATTAACAGAATTAGCAGACTAATAAGGTTAAGAAAGGAAGAGAGCAAATGGCAATCCATACAGAGCGATTACAGGCGATCATCGATGAAAAATTAAAGCCTGTCGTAAAAAAAGTAGATGAACAAGCGTTTTATGCAGAAGAGTATATTTTAGCTCTTGGCGAAGAAGGATTTTTCAATTCAACTGCAAAAAGTGAAGCGACAATTTTACAGGATGAAGCGACAGTCGTTTTAGAAACGGCGAAAGTTTGTATGACAACCGCATTTTGTGTATGGTGCCATTTAGCTGCTCTTACTTATATCCGTCATAGTGATAATAGCTATTTAAAGTCTAACATTTTACCTAAGCTTGAGAATGGTGAACTACTTGGTGCAACGGGATTATCGAATCCGATGAAATATTATTCGGGCTTGGAAAAACTACACCTTTCGGCACAAAAAGTAGAAGGTGGTTACCGTATTAATGGTATTCTACCGGCCGTTTCGAATTTAGGAAACCGTCATTATTTTGGAGCGATTGCTGCAATTGATAACACGGAAGTAATGGTGCTTGTCTCGACACAAACAGAAGGACTAACACTCAAAGAGAAGATTGGCTTTATCGGTGTCAACGGAAGTGCAACGTATACGTGTAAATTCGATGATGTATTTATTCCGGAACAGCAAGTTCTTTCTGAATCAGCGGGTGCTTTCTGTAATCAAATTCGCCCGACGTTTATTTACTATCAAGTGCCACTAGGGGCTGGTGTTATTGCAGCGGCAGCAGAAGGTATTGAAAAAGTAAAGGCAAAACAAAACGGTTGTAATGAATATTTGCAAGTGCAAGCTAGCAAGCTACGTGTAAATTATGACAGAATTGTAGGCGAACTCGCACAACAGGCAAGTGACATTACATTAAAAAATATTGTGGAGACACGTTTACAAACAGTTTATGATACGTTGGAAGCTGTACAGGCAAATATGATTCATAATGGAGCGGCTGGTTATGTGGAAGGAAGTGTAGCCTCCCGTAAATTACGTGAAGCTTATTTCTTTGCGAATTTAACACCGACTGTTCGCCATTTAGAAAAATTAAAAGCAAGTTTTTAATGAATTTAAAGCCCGAATCATTTTCAGATTCGGGCTTTTTCAATTAATTTAATGACTCATGTTTTCTATAGTCTGTCACAATGCTAGGTAGCTCGTTGTAAGAAATTGTGGCAGATTGCTCTAATGCTTGGCGATCAAATGTCAGTGTTAAAACTTCCGTGTTTTCACTTTTAATGAGCGCAAACCAAGCAACTGTAAATGTATCGATCGTTTCGATTTCTCGAATATCTTGCAGTAGGTTGTACGTATTTTTCAACAGTATGTCTTCCGTTAAAAATTCCGTTGTTTGTAACTGTAACAATACATCTTCTTTATCATCCTTTGGTGTTACTTGAATATTTAAAATAGCATTTTCCAAAAGATGTGTATTAGCGATTTGTGTAACATCTGTCATTGTTTCGTAACCAGGTGTTTTTTGCATTGCTACTTCCTCTGATTTTTGTTGTTGTTCTTCACTTGGCGCATCTGATATGAAAAAGGTTACACCACCAATTACAATTAAACCTAATAATAAGAACATATATAGCTTTGTAAATTTTCTAAACATCGTAGTCCCTCACGTTCATCGTTACTCTATTATGCGATTATACGAGGGAAAAATGATAAATGCAATGAACTACATATAGAATGGAAAATGTTTGAAATCATCCGATAGTATGAGTAGGTTTCACTATTTTGTAGTAGGGGGAAAATGGATGTCGATATTAGATAGTTTAAAACGTGTGAAAAAGCAATTGATAGCAAACCAACATCCTTTAGCACAAGAGTCCATTGAATTTCGTAAAACATACGCAGTTGGATATGCGCTGCTCATTTGTGTAAATGGGCACCCAAGCGAGATAGCGAAGGATACATTCCGCAAGCAAGTTGTCCAGCTTGATTTACCGGAAAGCTTTTATAAAGAAGCACTTCAAACAGCATTAAATGCGACAGAAGAAACGATTCATGACATGTTGAAATCATTAAACGAACCAATATTTAAATATCTATTTATGTTGGATTTATACTGTTTAGCTCAGCAAGATCATAAAATGACAGAGAAAGAACAAGAGCTAATTGTATTGTTTGAAGAGTTACTGCAACTTAGCTATGTTGAAATTCAATTTATTCGTGGTTTCCGCTTAGCTATTTTAAAAAATGATATTGAGCTAGCAGTAAAGGTCGTACAGACGGCAATTGATCAAGAGGTAAATGTACCACAGAAGGAATTGTCCTTTTTCCTCTCAGGTTTTGAATATGAAGAACGATTGCTTGCAACGAATTTACATAGCGGGCAAAAGCGCGTATTACAATATAAAACGCTTATTAAAGGTGAAGTCGTTATTGGAACGGGTGGTGAGCTCGATTTAAACGGTATGGAAGTTCGATTTTCAGATGGCGCTTCCATCATTGTAGACGGTGGGGTATTGAAAGCGAACGGGGCAAAGTTTACAGCGAGTCTTGATGCAAACACAACAATGTTAATAATCCGCAATACAGCATCATTATCAATTGAAAATGCGGCGTTTAATGGGGCGAATATTGTGCGTGCAATAGAAGTGTCAGATTCGGAGCTGCAACTAATTAATTGTACATTTGAACGCTGCTATCATGAAGAGCGTGGCGGTGCAGTGTATGTTGCAAGCGGTAAGCGATTTGTTGCTCGCGATTGTGTGTTTGAAAATTGTTCGTCCCTCGGAAAAGGTGGAACATTATATGTTGCAGGATCCGCTGCAAATCATATGCAAGGACGAGGATTGTTTAAACGTTTATCAAAGGATAAAGGGAAGAAGATTCAAGTTCTCTTTGATGGATGTCATCTGAAATCTGGTATTTCAGATATGGGTGGAGGCATATATATTTATAGTGCTGAGCTTGAACTAAACAACACAAAGTTTGAACAATGCAAAGGTCGTGCGGGTGCTGCGGCATTGGATGCCTTTAATTGTACGATTAACAGTCATGATACAGTATTTATTCGTTGTGAAGCACCACCGTCCTATGCAGTTGTAATGCTAAAAGAGACGAATATTTCAGCTGAAGCACAAATCGGTCAATTTGAACAATGTGAAATAAAAAGTATTATAATTCATTAAAAAAGGGGGTTGCTTTTATATTGGCAACCCACTTTTGTTTCATATTAAGTTTCAAATTCACGTTCTGTGTTTTCTAAGTTTTCGGGCAATTGTTCTTTGAAAAATAAGAATGATTCGTCCTCCAGCTGATGCAGTTTTTTCTCATCGATGCCAATAGCTAATACACCAGAAAAAATTGTTTCCCACCATGTTTCAGTAATAATCATATAAATTGCCTCCTTTTTGTGTTAGAAATAAAACTATTCAATATAGCTTTGTAGTGTACATGCCGATGGTTTGGATTGTAAACCATACATGCAAATGTTACGATTTTCGTAATAATACGTCTTTAAAAAGGACTTCAATTAAGCGTGACGTAATATATATATTAATATGTGTACAAGTAAGTATATTATGCATTTTAAAAACGAGAAAAACATCCATCACATAAAAATGATCCGAATGGATGGCTTTCTAACTGTAAATAAAAAATTAAAGCGTTGTGCTATGAAAAAAGGAGGAAATGAGTGTGAACTTTACGCAGGAAGATGTAGAAAAAATGATTGACGAGCAGCGTGCTTATTACTTTACGAGAGCGACAAAAGATATAGCGTTTCGAAAAAAACAATTACTTACTTTAAAACAAACAATAAAAAAATATGAGGGTGACGTGTTAAAAGCACTGAAGCTAGATTTAAATAAAAGTGAATTTGAAGCATATGCAACAGAAATTGGCATTGTTTATGACTCTATTTCATATATGGTTAATCAAATCGATGATTGGATGAAGCCTGAAGTAGTGAAAACACCGATTCAGTTCCAACCAGGAAAAAGCTTCATTGTGCGTGAGCCCTATGGTGTAGTATTAATTATTGGGCCGTTTAACTACCCATTCCAGCTCGTTATGGAGCCGCTTATAGGTGCAATTATTGGTGGTAATACGGCCATTGTAAAGCCGTCTGAATCAAGCGCTCATACAGCTGCAATTGTAAAGAAAATTTTACAGGAGGCATTTGAACCTCATTTTGTACGTGTTGTAGAAGGCGAAAAAGAAGAAGTAACAGCTTTAATTCACGCATCTTTTGATTATATTTTCTTTACGGGCAGTGTAGCAGTTGGAAAAGTTGTGGCAAAAGCTGCAGCGGAACGTTTAACACCAATTGCGCTAGAACTAGGTGGAAAAAGTCCGGCAATCGTTGACCATACAGCGAATTTAGATGTGGCTGTAAAACGCATTGCTTGGGGTAAGTTCAATAATGCAGGTCAAACATGTGTAGCGCCAGATTATGTACTTGTACACCGCTCTGTTTATAAGAAGTTTGTGACTATGATGCAAAAAACAATCACACAATTTTACGGGAAAGATCCGCAAACGAGTAAAGATTTAGGACGAATTATTAATGAACGCCAATTTTTACGTTTGCAATCTATTTTAGAAGCAGAGAAGGACAATGTTACATTTGGTGGTCACACGGATATTAATGATTTATATATTGAACCAACAATTGTTGAAAATGTTGATTGGAATAGCCCAGTAATGGAAGATGAATTATTTGGCCCAATTATGCCAATTATGGCGTATGAAGAGTTACCGCGTGTCATTCACTGCATTCGTCAATTGCCAAAACCACTTGCTGCTTATTTCTTTTCAGAAAATGAAAATGCAATTGAGTACTTCTTAGATGAATTACCGTTTGGTGGCGGCTGTATTAACGATGTTATAACACATGTAGGAAATGCACATTTACCGTTCGGTGGTGTTGGTCCATCTGGTGTGAAAGCTTATCATGGAAAAGCGAGCTTCGAGAACTTTACACATCCTAAGTCGATTTTAAAGCGTTCATCCAAATTAGCGAATGGCCTATTATTCCCGCCATATAAACAAAAAGTAAAATTAGTTCGTACGATTTTAAAGTAA
>JBJEFO010000122.1:0-4502 GCA_051874135.1 Lysinibacillus sp. | reverse complement strand
TTCATACATATTTTTTACAAACTGGTATGCCTAAATACGATTAGTGGGCTTGATTGTAAATGATAATTCTTAAAGTCTACAAAATTCATAAACATCAACATTCATTTAACTAATATTAACAATTCATTCATTTGTTCTCAATAATACGAAACTATAGTGAGAATTGTAAGAATACTTACTTTGATTTGGAGGATATTCAACATGAAAAAATGGAAGTACTTAACGATGACAGCGGTATTAGGATCTGCATTACTTTTAGGAGCTTGTGGAGATGATGAAGATACAGAATCATCAACAGCACAAGGTGCAGAAACACAAGAAGAAGGCACAGCACAATTATCAGGAGATGTACTAGGTGATGGTTCTTCGACAGTTTCACCAGTTATGGAGGCAATTGTTGAAGAATATGCAGGGGTACAAAAAGATGTGCGTGTATCTGTCGGCGTATCAGGTACAGGTGGAGGCTTTGAAAAGTTCGTTAACGGGGAAACAGATTTTTCAAACGCATCTCGTCCAATTAAAGATTCAGAAGCACAAAGCTTAAAAGAGGCTGGTATTGATTATACAGAGCTTGAAATTGCTTACGACGGTTTATCTGTAGTCATCCACCCTGAAAATACATGGGCAACAAATTTAACAGTTGATCAATTAAAGCAACTTTGGGTAGAAGACGGTACAACGAAGAAGTGGTCTGATATCGATCCATCATGGCCAGACGAAGAAGTAGTATTCTATTCACCAGGTGCCGATTCGGGTACGTATGATTACTTTGATGAAGTCATTTTAGATGGTGAAGATTTAGTGAAAACAGCGACATTATCAGAAGACGACAACATATTAGTACAAGGTGTTGTAGCTGATAAAAACGCGATTGCGTTCTTCGGTTATGCATACTACGTAGCGAATGAAGATAAATTACAAGTTGTATCAATTGATGGTGTAACACCAACAAATGAAACGATTGAATCGGGTGAATATTCACCACTTTCACGTCCATTATATGTTTACGCTAAAAATGAAGCAGTCAAAAATAATGATGCAGTATATGACTTTATGAAATTTACACTAGAAAATGCTGGTGATATGGCTGAACTAACAGGTTACGTTCGCTCACCACAAGCAAAATATGATGAAGGCTTAGCAGCACTAGAAGCATTACGTTAATCTTGAGGCGTGTGGTAAGACCTACTTACCACGCGCTTTTACTTCAGAAAGGGAGATACCCATGAGTCAATCCGTTCAGTCAATGATTACTGCTTCTCGAAAAAAGAAAAGCAAGAAAATCATTGAAAAGCTCGTGCCGATTGCGTTGTTTTTAGCAGCCGCCATATCTGTACTAACAACATTCGGAATCGTTTTTACACTAATTTTTGAGACAATTGAGTTCTTTACACGTATTTCGATAACAGATTATTTATTCGGCACAGAATGGCTACCGTTCTCCGGAAAAGAACCGTTATATGGCGTATTACCACTCATTTTAGGAACGTTTAAAGTAACGTTTATTGCCATTTTAGTTGCGGTACCGTTCGGGCTTGGCGCGGCGATTTATTTAAGTGAATATGCGTCTGATCAAACGCGGCGCATCGTGAAGCCAATTTTAGAAGTTTTAGCGGGTGTGCCTACGATTGTTTACGGATTTTTCGCACTAACATTTGTTACACCGGTGTTACAGCAATTGATTCCGTCTTTAAAAATCTTTAATGCATTAAGCCCTGGTATTGTAGTAGGGATTATGATTTTACCGATGATTGCTTCCATGTCAGAAGATGCGATGAGTTCTGTACCAAACTCCATTCGTGAGGCAGCCCTTGGACTTGGTTCTACAAAGTTTGAAGTGGCAATTAAAATCGTGTTACCGGCAGCACTTTCAGGAATTGTAGCATCTGTTGTGTTAGCGGTATCTCGTGCAATTGGTGAGACAATGATCGTATCGCTTGCTGGTGGATCGACGCCTTTATTTGACTTTGGATTTACAGGTTCCATTCAAACGATGACAGCCTATATCGTTCAAGTTACGACAGGGGATGCGGGTTATGGAACGACAATTTACTACTCGATTTATGCAGTTGGATTCACGTTATTTATCTTCACATTAGCGATGAATTTATTAGCTCAGTACATTTCGAAACGTTTCAGAGAGGAGTATTAACATGAAATATATGAATGATGCCCTCGTAATGAAGCGTATGGGATCACGTCTTAAATTTAATAAAGTATGGAAAGTGATTTTCCTAATAGCAACAAGCTTAGCGTTATTATCGCTTGTCGTACTATTATTCCGTATTTTTTCTCAAGGACTAGGCTATTTGAACTTTGACTTTTTAACAAATTTTGCGTCACGAATTCCTGAAAATGCGGGAATTAAAGCAGCGCTCGTAGGTTCGCTTTGGTTGATGGCCGTTGTAGCACCTGTATCGATCATTTTAGGTGTGTCTACAGCAATTTATTTAGAAGAGTATGCAAAGAAAAATAAAATAAACGATTTTATTCGGATGAATATTTCGAACTTAGCGGGTGTCCCGTCAATCGTATTCGGTTTATTAGGGTTAACGATTTTCGTACGTCTAATGGATCTTGGAAAAAGTATTTTAGCGGCCGGTTTTACAATGAGCTTGCTTATTTTACCAGTTATTATTGTAGCGGCGCAGGAAGCAATTCGTGCAGTGCCAAATGAACAGCGTGAAGCGTCTTACGGTATGGGAGCAACAAAATGGCAAACGATTGTCCGTGTTGTATTACCAGCAGCAATCCCAGGCATTTTAACAGGAAGTATTTTAGCGCTTTCTCGTGCCATTGGAGAAACCGCACCACTCGTTGTTATCGGTATCCCAGTTATTCTGCAGTTTTTACCAACAGGTATACTCGATTCATTTACAGCGTTACCGATGCAAATTTTTGACTGGGCTAAGCGTCCACAAGAGGAATTCCAATTCGTTGCAGCAGCCGGCATTATCGTCTTAATGACAGTGCTTGTATGTATGAATTCCATTGCTGTATTTATTCGAAATAAATTCCAAAAACGCTATTAAGGAGTGTAAACAATGGTTCAGTTACAAGAAAGAACGGCACCGAAAATCGTTGTCAATGAACAAAAGCGAATTATATCATTACCGACTGAAAAAGATATTGTATTTAAAACGACAAACTTTGATTTATGGTACGGAGAACACCATGCTTTAAAAAACATCAATATTGATATTTTAGAAAATGAAGTAACAGCGGTTATTGGTCCATCTGGATGTGGAAAATCGACGTATGTAAAGGCATTAAATCGTATGGTAGAGCTAGTACCAATCGTTCGCACAACAGGTGAAATTAATTATCGTGGTCGCAATATTTTTTCTGCTGGTTATGAGGTAGAGGAATTGCGTACAAAAGTAGGGATGGTATTCCAAAAACCAAACCCGTTCCCTAAATCAATTTATGATAACATTGCTTATGGTCCGCGCATTCACGGCATTAAAAATAAAAAAATTTTAGACGAAATTGTAGAGAAGTCATTACGCGGTGCTGCAATTTGGAATGATGTAAAAGATCGCTTAAATCAAAATGCATATGGCTTATCAGGTGGTCAGCAACAACGTATTTGTATCGCACGCTGTCTAGCTGTTGAACCAGACGTCATTTTAATGGATGAACCGACGTCTGCCCTTGACCCGATTTCAACGTTAAAAGTAGAGGAATTAGTGCAAGAATTAAAAGAAAAATATTCGATTGTCATTGTGACGCACAATATGCAACAAGCAGCACGTATTTCTGATAAGACGGCCTTCTTCTTAAATGGCGAAATCATCGAGTTTGACCAAACAGATAAAATTTTCTCTACACCAGCAGATCAACGTACAGAAGATTATATTTCAGGCAGATTCGGATAAGGGGGAGAAAACGTGTCAGTTCGTGAAAGATTTGAGAATGACTTACAAAGTGTTCAGCAAGAATTACTGGATTTATGCAATAAATCAATTAACGCATTTGAGTTATCGTTTAAAGCATTTATCGAAAAAGATATTGATTTAGCGCTTGAAATTATCGATATGGATATTGAAATTAATCGTCAAGAGGAAGCAATTAATGACCGTGTCATTTTATTAATCGCTAAGCAACAACCAGTTGCAACAGATTTACGTAGATTAATGGTCATTGTGAAAGCTTCTGCTGATATGGAACGCGTTGCAGATTATGCGGTAAATATTGCAAAGGAAACGATTCGTATTGGGAAAGAGCCGTTTATCACAGCGACAGAAACGTTAGAAGATATGCATTTTAGAACGGTATCAATGCTACGGCAAATCGTGCAAGCGTTTATTAATGAGGATACGATGAAAGCGAAAGAAATTGCTGATTTAGATGACCAAGTAGATGAACTATACGGAGATACCGTAAGTAACTTACTGCGTTTAACAAGTGTCGCAACAGAGAATATTTCACAAATCACATATTTATCATTTATTGCACGCTATATCGAACGTTGCGCAGACCATGCAACGAACATTGCTGAA
>JBJEFO010000121.1:0-4510 GCA_051874135.1 Lysinibacillus sp. | reverse complement strand
GTTCAGTTACCGGGGAAATATTCAGAGCAGGATTTACAGCTCATGGCAAATGCGGTTTATGGAGAGGCGCGCGGAGAACCGTATGAAGGTCAGGTAGCTGTTGCGGCTGTTATATTAAATCGTTTAGAATCTCCAGATTTCCCGAATTCGATCTCAGGCATCATTTTTCAACCGCGTGCATTTACAGCGGTAGCGGATGGACAAATTTGGTTGGAGCCAAATGAACGAGCGATGCAAGCTGTTTTAGATGCGATGAACGGTTGGGACCCATCAGAAAATGCATTGTATTATTTCAACCCAGCAACGGCTACAAGTGACTGGATATGGTCACGCCCGCAAATTAAACAAATCGGCGATCACATTTTCTGTTATTAGAGGTGGAATATGAAAAATACTATATACTTATTCGGTATACTATTGGTTGCATTATTAGTCTATACAATTGATTTAAATCAAGAAAATAAAAAACTACGACAGACGATGCATGCCTATTACACAAATGAATTAGCGATGACGTCAGAAAAAATTTCAGAATTATCAACAGCTATTAATCAGGCGCAATTATTTTCACCTGGTAAAGCACGAGATGAGGAAATGGATACGGTGTGGCGTGTAAGTAATGAGTTACGAAATACGATTTCGCAGCTTCCGATTCAATCTGAAATTGCAAATAGTATGTTGAACTATTTAGGAAGAATGGGCGAGCAAGCGAAAAAAGGGAGAGAAGAAGATTGGTCTGCCATTGCAACAAATATGAATGCTTTAAAAGAAGAGTGGAATGTGGCAACGGCAAGATTCTTTTCAGTTGATAGCAATTATGACACATGGAATGACGGTTTGTTAGAAATGGCTGATTCGCCATTTAAAAACGTAGCAACAAATTTGAAAAGCTACCACGAAACAGACTTTCCGATAACGGCGAGTGAATCGGATTACCAGAAAAAACGAGATTTAGCACATTTAACTGATAGAGAAATAACGAAGGATGAAGCGTTACAAAAAATGCATAATCTATTCCCAGCGACAAATGGTGCAACATTGAATGTTGCATTAAATGCAGATGATGCAGCTTATCCGTTTTATCATATTCAATTTGTCCGTGGTTCACGTCTTGGCTATGCTGATATTACGAAAAAAGGTGGACATGTATTATCGTTTTTATTAGAACGCCCGGTAAATGAAGTCGTAATTACACAGCAACAAGCGCGCGAGATGGCCACTAAGTTTTTACAAGATGCTGGCTATACAGATGTTGTTTACGTAGAAGCACGTGAAAATCATGAAGCGTGGCATTTCGTCTTTACACGCCAAGAAGGTGATGCGCTTGTATATCCAGATAGCATCCAATTAAAACTAGCAAAAGATACAGGTGAAATTTTAGGGTTAAATGCAATGGAGTATATACAAAAAGAAACATTGCCAGTGATGACGCCAAAAGAAATCGTATTTGAAGATTATTTTGCCGATTCTGCAAACGTGGAGGACACAAAATTAGTATATACGGAAAATGATTCTTTTGATCTTGTTCTTTGTTATGAAGTCATTGTCCGTATGAACAATGATTATCACGATACTTTCCGTGTCTTAATAAACGCTGAAACCCATGAAGTTGTTGAAGTAGAGCCATTAACATAAGAGTAGCTCAGAATTCATATAGAAAAAATTTGCAATACGTGCCATAATAAGTATATTACTTGATGTTCGAGGGGATATACATGGAAATTAAAATTGGTACGATGTTAATATTAGAACCAACTTATACAGAGCGTGTAGAGAAATTTCGCTGTAAAGTGGTAGAACAAAAAGATGGCGTAATTTATATCGATTATCCGATTAATACAATAACAAAGAAAACAGCCTTTTTAATAGATGGCGCTCAATTTCGTGTTACATTTAATGATGAGAGTAAACAAAGCTTTGCATTTAATACAGAAGTATTAGGACGCAAAAAAGGAAATATTCCGATGATTATGCTATCTTGTCCTCCAGATGAGGAGTTTATTAAAATTCAACGTCGGGAATTTGTCCGTGTCGAAACATCTGTAGATGTTGCAGTGGAGTATGATAATCAATTTACACAATTAGTTGCAGATGACATTAGTGCAGGTGGCGTATTATTGAATTTAACAAAACCTGTTAACTTTGAAGACGGAGATACAGTACGTCTAACAATTGTTCTACCATATACGAATAACGAAATCCGTTATATACAAACGGATGCATTAGTAGTAACTATTTTTGAACGAGAAAATCGCAAGTTTGCATCTATACAGTTTACAGATACGGATGATATTGATAAGCAGTATATCGTGCGCTTCTGTTTCGAGCGTCAATTGCAAATTCGCAAAAAGGAATTAAATCAAACAATCTAATCTACGCTAGCCACCGATTTTGGTGGCTTTCTTTGTTCTGTTTATTTTGTCGGAAAGTTGTACGTACGTCTGGTGTAATAACGAATGAATTTCACATGAATTATGATACAATGGGAAAGGAAAGTAGGGATTAAATTTTATGGCTAAAAGAATTCAAATTGCTATCGATGGTCCAGCTGGGGCTGGGAAAAGTACAATTGCGAAAATTGTTGCAGAAAACTTAGAATTTACGTACATTGATACAGGTGCAATGTATCGTGCGGTAACGTATAAAGCGATGCAAGCAGGCATACAATTAGAAGACGCAGTTGCTCTTGAAACAATGCTTCGTACAACTGAAATTAAGCTTCAGCCTTCAAATGAAGGACAACTTGTTTTTGTGGATGGTGAGAATGTATCGGCACCAATTCGTTCAAATGAAGTAACGGCTAACGTTTCACAAGTAGCTGCACATGCGAATATTCGCGAAATTTTAGTAGCGATGCAAAAACAATTAGCAGAAGAAGGTGGCGTCGTGATGGACGGACGTGATATCGGCACACACGTACTGCCGAATGCAGAGCTCAAAATTTTCATGTCAGCTTCTGTTGAAGAGCGTGCCCGTCGTCGCCATTTAGATAATGAAAAACGTGGCATTCCATCCTCAATTGAAAAGCTAAAGGAAGAGATTGCGCTTCGAGATAAATTGGATAGTGAACGAGAAGCTTCTCCACTTATTCAAGCAGAAGATGCGTTATTTTTAGATACGACAAAGCTATCTATTGACGAGGCTGCTACTACTATTTTAAACTTAGCAAAAGAAAAAATGATGTGATTTTGTATTCGATTACGCGAAATTTCTGAAAACAAAGGAGAATTTTTTGTTTTTATAAGTGTTTTCGAATAAAATAAGAGTGGAAGATGCGAAGGAGGGTTACATATGTCTGAAGAAATGAACTCAAGTGTAAAAGAAGGATTTCAAGAAGGAGATATTGTAAAGGGAGTTGCTGAGCAAGTCGATGAAAAATCAGTAACTGTTTCAATAGAAGGTGCTCCGTTCGATGGAATCATTCCAATTAGCGAACTATCAAGCTTACACATCGAAAAAGCTTCTGATGTTGTATCAGTAGGTGATGCACTCGAACTAATGATTACAAAAGTGGAAGAGGAGAACTACGTATTATCCAAGCGCAAAGTAGATGCCTTACGTGCGTGGGATGACCTCATTCAGAAGTTTGAATCAGGTGAAGTGTTTGAAGCGGAAGTAAAAGATGTAGTGAAAGGTGGCTTAGTCGTTGATTTAGGCGTACGTGGCTTCGTTCCTGCATCATTAGTAGAAGATTATTTTGTAGAGGATTTTGAAGACTATAAAGGTAAAAAAATGCGCTTCAAAATTACAGAGCTTGATAAAGAAAAAGGGCGCTTAATCTTATCTCACCGTGCAGTAGTGGAACAAGAAAAGGCGTCGAAAAAACGCCAAGTCATTGACAATATTAAAGAAGGCGATGTGCTAACAGGGAAAGTGCAACGTTTAGCAAGTTTTGGAGCTTTCGTTGATTTAGGTGGTATTGATGGCTTAGTGCACATTTCACAAGTGGCGCATGAGCATGTAGATGATGTGTCATCTGTATTATCAGAAGGTCAAGAAGTAAAAGTAAAAGTACTTTCTGTAGACCAAGCAAATGAACGAATTGCATTATCCATTAAAGAAACAATTCCTGGTCCTTGGACTGGTATTGAATCAAAGGCGGCAAAGGGTTCTATTTTAACTGGAACTGTAAAGCGCTTAGTTTCGTTTGGTGCATTTGTGGAAGTGTTCCCTGGTATTGAAGGGCTAGTACACATTTCGCAAATTTCACATAAACATATTAATACGCCGCATGAAGTGCTAAAAGAAGGGCAAGAAGTAGAAGTGAAAGTTCTTGATGTAAATGAAGCGGATAAGCGTTTATCATTAAACATTAAAGACTTACAAAGCGCGCCTGTTAAAGAAGAAGAGTTTGAATATGAATTACCAGAAGAAAACACAGGCTTCTCATTTAGCGATGTAATCGGCGATCAATTGAAAAAGTTCACAGAAAAATAATCAACTAATGAAACAGACGAGCCGTATAGCTCGTCTGTTTTACTATGTAAATCGATATGAGCAAAAATGAATC
>JBJEFO010000120.1:17986-19703 GCA_051874135.1 Lysinibacillus sp. | reverse complement strand
TTTTCGTTTTATTCGCCTAATTTTCGATTCTATTAGCCTAATTTCAAATTCTATTCGCCTAATCCGTATTCAGCCCCATTTTACGTAAGAAAAGCGTAAGGACTACAACTATCCTCACGCTTTCATTCGCTATTAAGAATTTGCTTTTAAAACTTCGTCTGCTTGTTGCAAAATTTCCTTTACTGAACCTTCAATTACTAGATCAAAATCTATTTCTAAGCCTGACACATCATCGTTTATATATACTAGCTTACCGCGCGAAATGTGCGGGAGACGGTATATTGGATAGGCTTTTAAATCTGTCCCAATACAAATAATTAAATCCGCCGTTTGAATCGCCTGTACCGTTTCATTCCAAACGTCTTGTGCTAATACTTCACCTAATAATGCAACGCCGGGACGCAATTTCCCTCCGCATACTTTACACGGCTCCTTGTGTAAAAATGCTTGCTCGCTTGCTCGACTCCCACAATCATGACAGCGAATGTTATGAAGACTACCATATAGCAGATCGACCGTTATATTGCCGACTTTCCGGTGCAATCCCTCAACATTTTGAGTCGCTATTCGTTCAACTAAACCGATCGCTTCCCAGTCAGCTAATACTAGGTGACCTGCATGTGGTTTTGCATCCCTCACCGCATCCAATGTGGTGCTATAAAACGCATGGAACAAATCATAATCATCTTCTAACGTAATGACATTCGCGATCTTCGCTGGATCGATACCTCGCCACCACTCTGATTCTGTCCAAAATTGGGGAATACCACTTTCCCGAGACATCCCCGGCCCTGTTAACACAATTGCTTTATGTGAATGTTGTAACCACTCGACTAATTGATTTATTTTATCCATCAAAGCACCCCCGCAGTTATCGTACGTCTTTCCCCTAGTATTTCTTTCCCCGATTATTTATAATCCTAATTTTCATTTCGGTTAGGAAAAATGGATAACTGCGGTTTGGTTCCTACAAAGCAGCATCAATTTGTTTTAGTGTTTCCTTAGCAGACCCTTCAAAAATTAAATCAAAGTCCTGCTCAAACCCGTCTACTTCTCGGTTAATATATACTAATTTACCGCGCGTCATTTTAGGTAACTGATTCACAGGGTACACTTGTAAGCTTGTGCCGATTACGATGACAAGGTCTGCTGTTTTGATAGCATTCATCGCATTGTTCCATGCATCCTCAGGTAACATTTCACCAAACAATACGATACCTGGGCGCAATTTACCGCCACATACAGCACATGATTGTTTAGTTAAAAAAGCTTCCACAGTCGCCCCATTGCTACACTTTTGACAACGTACCGCATGAATATTCCCGTGCAGTTCATCGACTTTTTTATTGCCAGCTCCCTTATGAAAGCCATCGACATTTTGAGTGGCAACACGGTCAATTAAACCGCGCGATTCCCACTCAGCTAAAATACGGTGTCCTTCGTGTGGTTCACATCCTTCTAGCGCTTGTAAACGCGCACAGTAAAAGGCATGAAATAGCTCATAATCGTTCTCAAGCGCCTCTGTATTTGCGACTGTAGACGGATCGATATTTCGCCACCAGCCTGACTTCGAACGAAAATCTGGCACACCACTTTCAGTTGACATTCCAGCCCCTGTTAGCACTATCGTTTTAGCTGATTGACGTAGCCACTCCACTAATTGATTTATTTTATCCATACCCATCCCCCCGTTTTAATTTCCCGTTAAATATTGTTC
>JBJEFO010000120.1:7986-17886 GCA_051874135.1 Lysinibacillus sp. | reverse complement strand
ATTTCCATAAAGATAACGTTAATCCTTCTTCATTGTTCATAAAAGTGCATAAAGTAAACCTCGAATCACTTCGAGGTTTACTTACCGTTTACTTTTTATTTTGATTGAACTTTTCCATCGCTTTGTCGATTCGTCTGAAATCCTTTAAGTATAGAAATTTTTGCATCGACGACAATCCGTTATACTTCGCTGCCATTGGATCTTGCGGTAGTTTTCGAGCAGACATTTTAACACTCCTCTCAATTTTTAGTCATTATCATTTTTTCCTTAATTACAATTAATATTCCATTTCCGATAAATTCGAACTAAAAAAAGTATAATGAGGCTTCAGCAGAAATTTTTTTACGTTCAATTATTGAAGTGAAATTTTTTTACTCGAAAACGGCTAATTATCAGAATCGATATACAACTTATTTTTAAATAAATGTCATTTTGTAGGACAATTTTCTTAAATGACACTTAATTTTGAATATGTTGTATGTAAATCTTGCTAATTCGATGATTCGTCAATTAAAAAGTACGAACTAAATTTTTTTGTTAAAAATTTTCAAGTGCTTGCAAATTTTTCACTAACAAAAATCGTTATATGCATTTTTTTAATAAGCATAAACCAATAAGACTAATTTTGATCATGCTGCACTTTTTTCAAAAGAACTTCATTTCTCATCAAAAAAGAGGCCCATTTGTAAACATTCGGGCTCTCCAGCCGAACGTATCGTTTAGTAAGTTTCTCTCTTTTTTATCACCCAAACTGTTTGTCAAGCTCTTTTTTTCGGATAAAAACGTTCATTTTTCATTAAAAATAGAAGGATTTCGGCGAATTTTTCAGCAAAAAATGAGCCTCGCCCAAACGCGAAGCTCATTTACCACTTATTTTTTATGCTGCTTATTCTTTTCGGCTGTTTTATCAGCTCGTTTAAATTCCTTGCGATAGAGTACTTCCTGCATCGACGTCAGTCCGTTATCTTTCGTCGTTAACTGCTCATGTGGTAGCTTTCGATCTGCCATGTTAACACTCCTTTCGTTTTAGTCCTTTTTAGCTTTTCCTTTATGACGATTAACTATTTATACACTTCGAAAAACAAAAAAACAGGCGCAGATTCAAATGTGAATTGCCCTGTTATTTTATGTTAAGTGTTTATATGTTTTTCTTTTATACAGTTATACTAGCGTTTTGTTCTAATTTTTTTACCTCTTCTACTAACTGTTCAACTGTGCTTACAATAATACCGTTACGTTTAATTAATCCAATCACGAATAAATTACGGTAAACAAATTGATTTTCAACGCCGTCTGCAATTAGTGCTTCGATCTTTTGATTGTTGTTGCGACCTTGCTGGCGAACGTCTGAAAACAGTGCAATTATCGGACGATTGTATGTAGAAAATACGCCGATTTCTGCCGCTACACCTGAATCTATTTCCACACCATCAATTACAGCGATTAAAACATCACTCGCTTGAAGATTTGCTAAATCCGCCTCAGCAATAGCTAGGCTATCTGCATAAGAGGATTTATCATTAATCGCATCATTTTCTTGCGGTACATATAAATCAATCTTTTCTACTGCCTTTCTAACTTCTGTTGCAATTAATTGATTGATATACCGATCTCCAATTGAAAATAATCCATTTGCTAAATATACTTTCATATCTTTCTCTCCTTCTGTTTGAAGTTCCCCGTTTAGCGTACCAAAATAAACCAGTTTATGAAATGGAAAAATCGGCAGCTTTACACTGCCGACTTCTAATTTTCTTAATATGCTGTTACAGATAATACGCCTGTTGGTTTTACGTCTAAATCAGCTACTTGATGTACGTGGTCACCATGTACTTGTAAAATCGCATTTGCATTTGGTACAACGATTAGTACTTCGTTGTTTACTAATGCTAATGATATTTTTTCTTCTTCTAAGTTAAACTCTTGTAATGCGTCGATTTCCTCAACGATTTGTGCTTTTGCTAAATCGATTTTATAAAGAATACCATTTTCTGCTTGAACATAGCCGATATTATTAGCTGCTACTAACACGCCTGATCCATATGCTGCAGGTAGTTCTACTAATGTGAACTCATTTGTTTCACTGTTAATAACACCTACTTTTGTCGTTGGATTTTCGCCTTCTTTATAGTTCGTTAAATAGTAAGTGCTATCCGTATGTTGTTTAATTGTACTTACGCGTGCTGCTGTATTCGGTAAAGCGATTGACGTTGTTTCTTTCGCTGCTACATCATAAGCAATGACATTTCCGTTACAACCAAAAGCAAGCTTTTCTGTTGCACCAGAACCACTGTAAACTGTTCCGTGTAGACCGTTACATGCATCTGTAATTGTAGCTACGTCATGTCCATGACTATCGACAATTTTCACACCACCTGGCAGATTTGCTCCTTCTTCCGTTTGGTATGAAACGGCTAACGTGCCATCAGATAATGGTACAGCAACACCGTGATGTGCTTTTCCTTGATATGTATAGACGGGAATTGGTGCGCCTTCAGTTGATAAGCTTTTTGCATCAAACACTTCTACTAGTCCACTACCATCATGGAAAACAGCTGTTTGATTATTATGGCTTACGACGTGGGCTGCTTTATTTGCTTCCATTTCATAAGTTGCTAAAACAGGCGCTTCTGCATATGGATGTAAATGATCTGCATGATCCTCATTCCATACACCGATGTCTAATAATGTATATGAATCATTATTTGCTGAATCTTTTACAAATACGTGGCGCATATCACTTCCTAATGCTAGCGATGATGCCCCAATATTATAGCGTTCAATTTCTTCAAATGCACTATTCATCACGATAAAGCCGTTCTCGTAGCTGACAAGTAAACGTGTACCTTCTGTCGTTTCATGGTCATGGCCTTCTTCCTCGTGGTCATGCGCTTCTTCCGCTACTGTTTGTTGTTCCTTCACTTCTTCTTTTGCTTCATCCGTATTACAAGCTGCAAGTAATAAAGCACATGCAGCTGACATCGTAAATAATCGACGTTTCCAATGACTCATTTTTTGTTCCTCCTATTTTGTCTCTCTGTGTAATGTCACTCGTTTTAATCGTGGGCAGTATTTTTTTAATTCAATTCGCTCCGGATTGTTACGTTTATTTTTTGTCGTAATATAATTACGATCCCCACACTCTGTACAAGCTAATGTAATGTTCACTCTCATATCGCACACCTCTTCAATAGTAATGGTTACGTTTTATATAGTAAAGGTTAGCGATTACTTTGTCAACATAAATCGTAATAATTACTTTTTATAAAAATAAAAGTGTAAGCAAGATGGGAAAAAACCATTTCGCTTACACTTTTCACATTATTGTATTTTTGACATCCTGATCGTACTTCGAATAATGACAAAGCCTAATATAAGAAGGAAAATGCCCATCACAGTAATACCTAATCCTTGTACTTTTCCAAGGGCAACTAACACGGATCGAATACCCATATAAGCAAGCATACTCGTCGCAATATTTTTCGTTAAGTTCATCGCTTGACGACTTTCCTTGTAAAATTGCGCTGCATTTTGTTCCGTTAGACGGGCAGGATAGTTATGTGTATGTGGTCTTTTTTCAATCGCCTCCATAAAAAGATAGAGTGCAATAGCGATGGTTGGTAAGAAAAATATCAACCATTTTGAGCCCCAGCTATCTACTTCCCCAGCTGCATTAAAATGGATCGGTACAGTGTCTGGTAAAGCTGACCAGTTCAGTGCAATGTATAAAATCATACCGACAATGCTAGCAATACCAATTATATTAGCTAACTTTTCAAGCATCGATTTTTCAATATGTAGTTGAGGTCGTTCAAGAAACATTTCTTTCTCTCCCTTTTATTTGTAATAGATTACAATCGAAACTATAATGAAAAGAACTACATTATAGATGAGGTTTTTGTATGTCTTTTGCTGATATAGTAGAATTTTTACGTATGATTGATACAGAATTGTATTATTACATTAAAAAATTCGGTGTTTATATTTACATTTTATTGTTTGCTGTTGTGTTTACTAAAACAGCTTTTGTTATTCTTACATTTTTACCTGGTGATTCGCTCGTATTTGCTAGCGGAACAATCGCTGCCCTTGATAAATTAGATGTCTTTACATTATTTATTCTCTATTTTGTAGCAACGACATTAGCTGATAGTAATAATTATTTGATTGGGAAACTGCTAGGAAATGTTCCGCAAGAAAAAAGCATATTATTCCGCTTCATTCCTATTACAGCCGTTACACGTGCTCAACAATTTATTCAAGACTATGACCGTGTTGCCTTAACGTTTAGTCGCTTCGTACCGTTAATGCGCACGATGACACCGTTTATCTCAGGTTACACGAAATATCCATACTTCAAGTTTGTACGATTTAATATAGTTGGTGCATTATTATGGACAGCTGTTTGGCTCTTCTCCGGCTACGCACTCGGCAATATCCCTTGGGTTGCGGATAACTTAATGTTTACGCTACTGCTTATTTCTGCAATTGTCCTTGTCCCTACAGTTTATGCATACTTTAGACAAATGTTAAACAATCGAAAACTTGCTTAGCATAACTTAAGCGTCTCACAAGGAGGCGCTTATTTTTGTGCAATATTTAATCGCTCCACGATTTCATTGATCTTCATAATCATTTCTTGGTTGCTGTAGTTACGGGCAATAAAAATTTCTACTAATAATGCTTTTGCCTCTTCTTCTGTTAATTCATTAAATGCCTTTGTAATTTGTTGTGGTAATAACATATGGTACACTCCTTTGCTATTTTCTTGAAAATTATACCACATTAAAAGCTACGCAAAAATTGCGTAGCTTTTAATAGATAACAACAGCTTGTTCGCCTAGCGCTTTATAGCTATCGAAAAACTGTTGTTTATTTAATTGAACGATGCCCTTTAATGGGTCCATCACTTCTACTTTATCGCCGTCAATCCCTACAAGGACGACTGCATGTAAGTTTGTGTACATCGGATGAAATGTGTTTGTGCCTGTAATCGTCCAACCACCAGTTGTTCTTGGCTCGGATAAGTCGAGTGTAACCCATGTAATGACTGGGATACCTAGCTCCAAGTGAAGTTCAATTTCATCAATTGGACTGCCACTTATATCTTTTGCCTGTAAATCCGCCCCAGCATGCGCAATATAATTATCAGCAGCTTTTACAATTGGACCGGCAAAAGAATACGTTCCGTGGTTCTCACTTGGATCCCCTGCATAAGCAACATTTGGATCTGGACCATATTTCATGCCATTAACCATTTTAAATGGTTCTTTTGGTAAATAGCTTGTCGCCATCGTCATTTTATCAACATCCGCACCGTAGTAGTTTAAAACTGCGGTCAACGAAGTAATTTCACAGCCATGTGGCAACTGTGGATTTTGCTTTACGACCGGTACAGCAAGTGCTTGTTGATGACTAACTGCATTGGCCTCAATGACCACATATGGATTAGATGAATTTAAAACGACGGACTTTTCAACGCTAAAATCCTCTAACTCACTATAACCTATACGAACAGAATACATTTCATCTGGCTGAAGGTCTGCAAACACAGCTTCCCCGTCATTGCTCATTTCTGTCCCAATCTGATTGCCCGCTGCATCATAAAGCTCTACTAATACATTGCTAATAGCAGCACCGCTATAGTATTCAACTGGCAATACGACCATATCAGCTGAATCTTTAGCAGAAGAGTGTTCCTCTTGACAAGCAAGTAAAAAAATAGTTGAACTAATTATTAGTAGTTGCCGCCACTTCATCATGGCCTGTTCCTTTCAGTTTAGTCCACTTAGTATCTTCGATGAAGAAGCATTTGTACCACACTAAGAACACATACGCTGTCCAAATATAACGCGCGTAGTTTTTCTCGCCTTTATAATGTGCATCTAAGTATGATACTAATTTTTCTGTATCAAAAAACTCTTTTGCATAATCAGCTGTGAATGCTTCTTTTACTAAGTTGTAATAGCGCTCTTCGCGGAACCAGTGACGAATCGGAACAGGGAAACCAAGTTTTTTACGTTTCGCCCATTCTTCTGGTAACTCCTCTAACGCCGCTTGACGAAGTGCATATTTTGTATCCTTTTCGTTTACACGGTATTCAGTTGGAATATTTTTTGCCATTTCCATTACTTCTTTATCGAGGAATGGTACGCGAAGCTCAATTGAATGCGCCATACTCATTTTATCAGCTTTTAATAAAATATCGCCTGGTAACCATAGATTTAAGTCGATGTACTGCATTTTTGTTACATCATCTTCATTTGGTACTTCTGCATAGACAGGCTTTGTAATGTCGTGAACAGATGGCCCTTTTTTGTAGTCTGGTTTTAACACGTCCAGTGCATCTTGTTCATCCCAAACAACCGCTTCCCCGATGAAACGTTCTTCAATTGTTTGTGCTCCTTTTTTCAAGAAGTTCGTGTATGCATTTTTCGGTAATGCCCCAGCAATACCTGCTAATGCTTTACGAATACCCATTGGAATTTTTTCATACTTTTCCATTTTCGCAGATGGCTTATACCATTCATAGCCACCGAAAATTTCGTCCGCGCCTTCACCAGACAGCACAACCGTTACATCTTTACTTGCTAATTCTGATAGGAAGTAAAGCGGTACAGATGATGGATTTGATTGTGGCTCGTCCATATGCCACTGGATTTTTGGTAACGCTTCAAAGCATTCTTCTGCGGATACGTATTTACGTTCATTTTGGATGCCTAAAATATCAGATAAGTCTTTTGCATGATTTGTTTCGTTGAACATTGCTTCATAGTCTGAGAAACCAACAGAGAAGCTCTTATCTGGCTTTAATAAAGCTGCGATATACGATGAGTCAATACCACCTGATAAGAATGAACCAACCTTTACATCTGAAATTTGATGTGCTTTTACAGATTCAGCAACCGTTTCACGGATATTCGCAACTGTCTCTTCTAATGACCCTTCTGTTGCATGGTATTTTTTGTCCCAATATTTTGTAATTTGTTGGATTTTGCGATCTTTAATAATCATAAAATGACCTGGTCGCAATTTATAAACACCTTTAAAGAATGTTTCGTCCATTGCAGAATATTGGAATGTTAAATAAGGGCGTAGTGCATCTTTATTTAACTCTTTAATGAAGGACGGATGTGGTAAAAATGATTTAATTTCCGAACCGAAAATGATCGTTTCATCCGTTGTATTTTGCGTATAGTAAAGTGGCTTAATACCAAAGCCGTCACGGGCGATAAATTGTAGGTCATTTTTTTTGTCCCAAATACAGAAGGCAAACATACCGCGCAATTTATACACAAGCTCAAAGCCGTACTCTGCATAGCCGTGTAGCAATACTTCACTATCTGAATTTGTTTTAAACGTATAGCCCTTCTCTTCAAGCTCCGCGCGAATTGTTTGGAAATTATAAATTTCACCGTTAAATACTAACACGATATCGCCTGCTTCATTGTAAAGCGGTTGATTCGCCACGTCTGATAAGTCTAGAATGCTTAAACGACGGAAACCTAGCGTTACTTTTTCATCAGAGTGAATACCGCCACTGTCTGGTCCACGGTGGATAATCGTATTCATCATGTTTTCAATTACTTGTTTATGATTAATTGGCTGTGTGCCATTTACGTAGCCGATAAAACCGCACATATATTTAAATTTCTCCTTTTTATTTATAGTTAAAGTACTAGACTTCACTATTTATTATTCCAGTATCTTGTCGATTACTAATAGAATATATCATAAAACTGCTTAAAACCCAACAAAACACAAGCAGTTCGAACGTTTTAAGTTAACGCGAATACGTTAGATTGAATTTTCTGATTATTAAAATCGGTTGTTAGCGCTTTTTTATGTGCTTTCCTTCTGCAAATCCTTACAAATCCACGTCTTTACGCATAAAAAAGCTATTTCAAATTTTGCTATTTCAAATTATCTAGATTTGTAGTTTTATTTGTTCGAATTATCTGATATTATCAAATAATAAATATTTGGAAAAACACACATATGAGAAAAGGAACGATACTTTATGCAGTACTCTGACAAGATTTTAAAAACGCCATCTTCATTCATTCGTAACATTTTAAAAGTAACGGGTGAAGCCGATGTTATTTCATTTGCAGGTGGTTTACCAAACCCTATTTCATTCCCAACAGAAAAATTAAAAGAAGCTATTAATCGCTCGATTGATGAGCATGGTACGAAGCTTTTCCAATACTCTACAACACAAGGCTACTTACCATTACGTGAATATATCGCAGCGAAATACAAGACAACTTACGGATTAGATATTCATCCTGATGAAGTACTCATTACGACAGGCTCTCAACAAGCGTTAGAATTAATCGGTAAAGTGTTAATTAATAAAGGTGACGGCATTATTATGGAAGCACCTGGCTATTTAGGGGCGATTCAAGCCTTTACGTTAACTGAACCTACTTTCTACTCGGTTACGCTTGAAGAGGACGGCTTAAATGTTGAAGAACTTGAGAAGCAATTACAAAATCCAAATGTCAAAATGATTTATACAGTACCGAACTTCCAAAATCCGACTGGTATTACGTACTCACGTGAGAAGCGTGAAGCGATTTATGAAGTTGTGAAAAAGTACGATGTCGTGCTAATCGAGGACGATCCGTACGGTGAGTTACGTTTCCGCGGCGAAACATTGCCTTATATTGGCGGTGGTCGCTTAGAAAATTCTGTCCTACTTGGTTCATTTTCTAAAACGGTCACACCAGGTATGCGTCTTGGCTGGATTGTGACGAAAAATAAAGAGCTTATGGCTCATATTGAAACAGCAAAGCAAGCTACAGATTTACACACAAACATTTTCTCTCAATATGTCATTCACGACTATTTAGCGAACAATGAATACAAAGAGCACGTAACTAAAATTGTTAACCTTTACCGTGAACAATCCGATGCAATGCTTGCTGCAATGGATAAATACTTCCCAAGCACAGTGAAGTATACGAAACCAGAAGGCGGTATGTTCATTTGGGTAACGCTTGAAGAAGGTGTATCTGCCCTTGAGCTGTTTGAGAAGTCTATGGAACAAAAGGTAGCATTCGTACCGGGTGATCCTTTCTACACAAATCCTGAAAACGTCAATACATTGCGTTTAAATTACACGAACTCCACTCCAGAGATGATAGAAGAAGGAATTCGTCGTTTAGGGACATTATTACATCAATATAGTGCTGTAAAGGCATAAAATTTACGGGGATTATCGATTTCGATAGTCCCCTATTCGCTTTTTTAATGCATAGCACGTATAATAAAGTAAGCAGAAGAAGAATTCGTTTTTCCTCTAGTTAAAAAAAGAGGTGCATTTCCATGAAAAAGTTCGAAACAGAATTACCAGAAAACTATGATGCTTTGAAAAAGCAAGCTAACTATACATCAAGCTGGCGCGATCGTTTAGACGCAGTAAAAACTTTATCAGCATACAAGCATGCAAAAATTATCGATTTATTAACAAATCGCATGCAAAACGATACTGTTTATAAAGTACAACTAGCTGCATATGAAGCACTTGTTGCATTTGGTGAAAAAGTAGAAAAGCCTGCTCCAGCACGCTTTGACATAATTAAAGGTACAGATAAGATTTTCCTACGTGTAAAGAAAAGCTTACCGAAAGACCATACAGTTGCAGACTTTGCGGACAAACTAAAACGTATGCGTTTAGATGTTTATGATGCATACGAAGGCGATAAAGGTGAGCAATTTATGAGCTGGCTAGAGGAACGTTGGGCAAAGCTATAATCCCAATCATAAAGAGGTCGTGCCTTTATTTTTTATTAAAAGTCAATATATAACCTGAAGCTATTTTAAATAGTGAATTCTTATATGATGTCACACGAAATTAAAAGGATAGAAGAGCTTGAAATACGCTCTATCTATCCT
>JBJEFO010000120.1:0-7886 GCA_051874135.1 Lysinibacillus sp. | reverse complement strand
TGCTGTTTACTTATGTTCAAATAACCAATTGCTGTGACAACAAGTGCTCCCAAAGCGTCAACAATGATGTCCTCCATCGTGTCTGAAACGGCTTCACGCCCTGTTAAGACAATACCATCGGCAGTAATAAATTTCTGCATGTTTGTTCCTAGCACTCCATCAGCTAAAAATTCGTAAATCTCCCAAACGGTTCCGCATGTGACCGCAAAACAAAACGCAAATAGCGACACAAAAAAAGGACTTAATCGAATGTTTAACTTTTCGGTGTTATTGAAGAATTGAACAATCAAAAAGCCTAACGCTCCCAACATTCCAGCACTAAAGCAATGGAGAATCAAATCCCAATAAGGAACCTTGTAATAAAGGTTTCTCACTTCACCAAGGTAAATGGCACAGAATAAGAAAAGAACATACATGATTTGCATAATGTCTGGAATGTGGATTCGGAATCGCTGTTCTACCTTCGACGGTAAAAAAATGACAATACACCCGGTCACACATTGCAAAATCATTAACACATAATCACTTTTTACTCGATTATATTCATTTTGCGCAACTCCTGAAGGCGCAGTTGCTAGCATATAAATGGCATAAAATATCGATAATACAAGTAATATAAAGACAGTCCAAAAAATAAAATTTTTACGCTTATTTAAATTTTGATATTGCACGTAATTCCTCCTTCGCTCTGAACGTATCCTTCACATACTATTATAGAGTAATTAACATGAAAAACTACTTTTCAGTAACACATATCTATAAAAAGATCTTTTATTTACAATACACATTAAACTATTCAATAGTAACTTCAGAATAATTGCAATTAAGTGCTTCATATCTAAAGTGACTTGTATGCCACTAAAAGCTGACTAATTATTGTTGCTACTTGTAACTGTAAATTCTATATCATTTTTTCTTTCGCTAAACTGCTACGTTAGTCGAGTAAGAAAGGCTAAAATAACATTTGTTACGAATAGAATCATAATAAAATAGACCAAACATATTTTATAAAATATGTTTGGTCTATCTATTTGCATACGTTTGAAGGTTGTTATCCTAAGATAACATTTGCTACCTCTTTAAATAACCGTTGCTTCTGGTTCGTAGTTAATCATTTCTTTAATGCGATTATTTTCGTCCATAATCGCCACTTTTGGTACGTGGTTTTTCGCTTCTTCTGCATCAACAAGTACATATGACATGATGATAACGATATCGCCTTGCTGTACCATACGTGCAGCAGCTCCGTTTAAGCAAATTACACCTGAACCACGAGCCCCTTTAATCACGTATGTTTCAAAGCGTGCGCCGTTATTGTTGTTTACAATTGCTACCTTTTCGTTTGCTTCAATACCGACTGCATCCATAATATCTTCATCAATTGTAATCGATCCTACGTAGTTTAAATCCGCTTGTGTTACAGTAGCACGATGGATTTTACCGTTCATCATTGTTTTAAGCATTTGTTCATTTCTCCTTTAAGCTAAACATTACGTTGTCAATTAGACGTGTTTTACCAATATACACTGCTACTGCTAAAAGTACATCTGTCGTTTGACCATCAATTGGCGTTAAATCAGGATATGCTAAACATTCCAAATAATCGATTTTACCGCCTGTTTCACGCTCAATATGGTCACGTGCTGCCATGAGCGCAATGCCCATTGGTTTACCTGATAAAATCGCATCTTTCGCAAATGTTAAACCGCTATATAAACCAACAGCTTGTTTGCGCTGTTCTTCTGTTAAATAAACATTACGACTTGATTTTGCTAATCCATCTTCTTCACGTACAATCGGTATAGCACGCATTTCTAACGGGAAGTTGTAATCGCGTACCATCGTTTGAATAATGGCTACTTGTTGTGCATCCTTTTGACCGAAATATGCACGTGTTGGCTCAGCTAAATGGAATAGCTTTGCAACTACTTGCAATACACCATCAAAATGTCCTGGACGGCTAGCACCACAAAGAATTTCTGATTGACGACCTGCACGAATATAAATACCACCGTCTGTTGGATACATTTCTTCTACAGAAGGTGCAAAAATAACATCGACCCCTACAGATTCAGCTAGTTTTACATCACGCGGTAAATCACGTGGATACGACTCGAAATCTTCGTTCGGTCCAAATTGTGTTGGATTGACGAAAATACTCATAATGACAACATCATTTTCCTCACGTGCATGTGTTGCTAGCGTTAAATGCCCTTCATGTAAGTAACCCATTGTTGGCACTAACCCAATTGTTTTTCCCGCTTGCTTTGTTTCACGTACAATTTCTTTTAACTCAGCAATTGTTGTGACAACCTTTGTTGCTGTTGCGATCATTTTGTTACGCCTCCGTATAAAGCATCAAGTTCTTCTTCTTTCATCGTGAAGCTTTGTTGTAAAGTCGGGAATGTGCCTGCTTTTACTGCTTTTGTGTACCCTTCAATTCCGTGTGCTACTTCATCCCCAACATGTGCAAAGCCATGAACAAACTTCGGAATATGGTGCTTGCCGTATAACAATAAGTCATGGAATACAAGCACTTGACCATCTGCTTCTGGACCTGCACCAATACCGATCGTTGGTACTGTTAATTTATGTGAAACAATTGTTGTTAATTGATGTGGAATACATTCTAGTACGACTGCACATGCACCTGCTTGTTCAGCAAGTAATGCGTCTTGAATTAACTTTTCAGCTTGCTCTTTTGTTTTTCCTTGTACTTTGTAACCACCAAGTACGCCCGCTGATTGTGGTAATAAACCTAGGTGAGCCACAACTGGAATACCGGCACTTGTCAGCTTTTTAATAACATCGATGACTTCATCGCCACCTTCTACTTTTACTGCATCTGCACCTGTTTCCTGCATCATACGGACAGCAGTTTTTAATGTGTCATTTAAATCACCATGGTATGAACCAAATGGCATATCGACTACGATAAACGTATCTTTTGCACCGCGACGAACTGCTTTACAATGGTGAATCATATCCTCGACAGTTACCGGCATTGTTGAATCATAGCCAAGTACAACCATTCCTAAAGAATCGCCTACTAAAATCATGTCAACACCGGCATGTTCAGCAAATTTTGCAGCTGGATAATCGTATGCTGTAATCATAACGATTTTCTCACCTTGCTGCTTCATCTTTAAAAAATCGCTCGTTGTTTTCATTTGTTCCTCCTTCAGTATGTCGAAGAAAACAAGAAAGCCCTTCCATCGTAAAAATAGACAGAAGGGTAGCGTGAAATATCATATAACGCTGCGTTTTCTTCCGTCCCTGTCTAAAAGATCAAGGCAGACTATTCATAATTTTTTTGTTGCGGGTACAGTTCACTCTGGATACTGTCCACTACTAATATATCAACTTTACATACATACGTACAGTTTTTTACTTAAAACTTTACGATTTTTAATGTCTTCAATACTATATTTCTATAATTGTGATTTATCCATCATTAACGGGCAACATTTATTTAAATGACCCACTTCGCAAAATTGGTTCTGTAGTTGGTCGAAATGACGTGTCCGAAAAGGACTTCAGCCACGCCATTTGTTATTGAATTTCAATATCCGCCGAGTATACACCTTTAATTTCCCCAGTTGCCGTTTGAATTTCTAGCACGCCTGATTCCGTAATACCGATTGCCTTGCCTTCAATTACTTCTCGAAGCGTCGTTGCACGAACTTGTTTACCAATCGTTCCGGATGCTTGTTCCCATAACGCCTTAATTGGGGAGAAGCCATTTTTCACATACAGATCAGCATAATGCTCTAAATATAGCAATACTTTTGCGACAAATTCAGCACGGTCTATCGTGTGCCCTAGCTGCTCTGCCATGGAAGTTGCAATCGTATGCAATTCTTCTGGGAAATCTTCACGCTGTTGATTCACATTAATACCGATACCAATTAGTAATGCTTGAACACGATCTGCTTCAGCGACCATTTCTGTTAAAATACCCGTACATTTACGACCGTTTATTAAAATGTCATTGGGCCATTTAATTTCTGGATGCAAATTCGGATACAGCGCTTTCATCGCATGGACAACTGCCACTGCTGCCACTAATGTAAACTGCGGCGCTAAATGTGGCGGCACATCTGGCTTTAAAATGACCGTCATCCATACCCCTTTGCCAGCAGTCGATTCCCAAGGACGCAACATACGACCACGACCTGCTGTTTGTGATTCCGCAATAACTACCGTGCCATCTTCTACATTGTCTCTTACATATTCATGTGCAAGCACTTGTGTTGACTCCACTTGTTCAAAATGGTGAATTGACTGACCGAGGCGCTCTGTTTGTAAAAACGTTTGAATACGCGCCCCGTCAATACGGTCAGGCATGCTTGTTAGCACATAACCTTTCTTTTTTACCGTTTCAAGCGTATAGCCCTCTTCCTGTAAAGCTTGGAGATGCTTCCACACCGCTGTACGAGAAACGCCAAAATCATCAGCCAACTGCTGCCCTGAAATTGGCTCACCGTTTGCCTTTAATAATCTCGCCAATAATTCATCTTTCATCGAGAAAGTCATGTAAAAACCAATCCTTTATATAAATTTACTGTCATTTATGTTCATTGATTTATTAATATTTATCATACCTTCAACTGTTAACAATTACTATTAGAGATTATAAAAAATTTTGACGTTGTTACATTTAAATGTGGATTGCTAACTATAAAAACTTCGCGTTTTATGTACGATTTCATTCATTAAAGACGTTGAGACAACATCCTTTAACTTATATAAGAATATTAAATTGACGAATTTAGAATAACACTAGTATTTTAAAGTGTGACTTATAATGAGCAAAAATGAATCCTGAAAATACCAATAGTAAAAAGTTGAAAATAAAGATTCTGCACTTTTGATTGCCATCGCAAATGCGCGAACGACTAAATCATTGTCTGCTACTAAAAAACTAGAAAATGCGGCACAATGGTAAAGTGAATTTATGCAACACTTTAACAACTAGTATTAATTTTTCATGAATCAGTAGAATTCTTATGCATGCATAAAGTAGATTTCACTATTGCCGTAGCGCGACACAGCCACAGAAGCCAAGGTTTCCTTTGCGACGAAAGCGAAGCGTCAGGAGCAGGAGTAGGAAATAGCGTGTCTTTCCAACGCTAGTTCCTGCTCTGGCTGTGGCAAAGCGCGAAGGCTACATACTTGACTGATATTCGACTATGGAAATAACTGTTTTTAAATTTGCTCATTGTGAAGTATGATTATTTTCACATATTAAAATATTATTTGATATTATAAAACTACAGAATAAGCCAACCTATTTTCGGAAGAAGGATGACTTACGTATACATAATAATCCGCCTAGTTCAAGACAACCTTCGTTTAGATTTACGTACTTGATTGGGCAATAGCTGCTAGAGAACCGTCTCATCAAATTCGTATTATTTATCAATGCTTTAATGTTTATTTAGAAAATCTCAATGTTAGAAGCATAACAAATTTCCATTTCTCGAGTAACTATTGGTTAAGAATGATGAAATAAAAACCGTAAAAATGTGATATGGTTACTAATTTTTCAGGAGGGATGTTTCGTGACAATTACTTCTATCTTAACAATCACAGTTTATATTATAAATTTTTTATTAGCCTTCGCCATAATTTTTATTAGCCGTAAAAATGCCTCTGCAACATGGGCATGGCTGTTCGTATTATTTTTCATTCCAATTGTAGGCTTTATACTATTTATGATATTAGGACGAGAATTACAGTTGAAAAGCTTTATCGGTTGGCGCGTACTGAAACAGGCTGAAACGTTTGAGCCTTATACAAAACAACGGGATGCACTTCGTGAAGGGACATTTGAATTTCCAAATGAAGTATCACAGAATTATGTGGATCTTGTGCGTATGAATGTGGAAATGAACTATGCATTATTAACAAATCACAATGAAACGCAGTTATTTACAATTGGCCAAGATAAGTTTAAAGCCTTGCAGTACGATATCGAACAGGCGAAACACCATATCCATATTCAATACTATATTTTTAAGCTTGATGTAATTGGGGAGACCATTTACAATGCCTTAATCAAGAAAGCTCAGCAAGGCGTAAAGGTACGCGTATTATTTGATGATTTAGGCTCTAGGAAATTGAAGGTACGAGATTTCCAGGAGCTGATTGAAGCGGGCGGTGAAGTTTGTGCGTTTTTCCCTGCATTTTTATCGATGATTAATCCTCGTTTAAATTGCCGTAACCACCGAAAAGTTGTAGTAATTGATGGCGAAATTGGCTACATTGGCGGTTTTAATATTGGCAAAGAGTATGCAGGGCTTGATGAGGGCTTCGGCTTTTGGCGAGATTTGCATGTGAGAATTAAGGGAGAGGCTGTACATCATTTGCAGCTACATTTTTTATTCGATTGGTATCAGGCAATGAATATTCACTATGTGGAAATGAATTCAGCTTACTTTCCTGAATCTAAAATAGAGCAAGTGCTGCCAATTCAAATTGTGTCGAGTGGACCAGATACCGAGTTTGAGTCGATACAAGAGAGCTATATTCGGCTTATCATGTCAGCGAAAAAATATATTTATATTCAAACCCCCTATTTTATTCCAAATGACGCATTTTTAAAGGCACTCCAAATAGCGGCTTCATCTGGAATTGACGTACGGGTGATGACGCCGACAAAGACGGATCATCCGTTTATTTATGGTGGAAATTCTGCGTTTGGTGGCGACCTACTTAAATATGGTGGTCGTATTTTCAGGTATAAAAAAGGCTTTTTACATACGAAAATGATGGTGATTGATGATGAGATTTGTACGATTGGCACAACGAATTTAGATATACGTAGTTTCAGCCTAAATTTTGAGCTGAATGGCATCTTTTTTGATAGAGAAATGGCGATTACTTGCCGTGAACTGTACTTAGAGGATGAGAAGGATAGTTTTGAAATGACGAAAGAGCGTTATGCGAAGCGACGAAAGTGGACGAAAGTACGAGAAGGGTTTTCACGATTGATTGCCCCTATTTTGTAGTTTTCTTAAATCTAGTTACTATTAGAATGTAAAAAGGTCGTTGAAAGTTCGATTTATTGGAACTTCCAACGACCTAATGGAAAATTAGACTTTTCTGTGACTTCAGTATATTTTAATACTTATTTAGCGTTTTAAAATATATTACTTAGTTTGCTGCTTACGGTATAACTAAGATTTTAATTTTTCTTTTAATGCTTCAAAGCGGGCTTTAATTTCAGCACGTTTTTCTTCTACTTTGCGTTTACGATCTTCAGAACGTTCTTTTCTCATTTGAATGTGAGCTTGATATGCTAGTTCTTTTTGCAATTCTTCTGCATACTCGATTTCTTCTTCAATAACATTTGCATCATAGCGAACAATCGTAGTATCAAATTTAGCAAAATAGTCGTCTAGCTGCGCTTCATTTTCTTCCTGAACAACTGCAATAATTGCGATGTCATTGTCTTGTAAACGGCTTGTAACAGATTGTAGTAACCCAGCATGTTCTTCCGTATCATGTAGTGATGGAAGTGAACCAATTGCAGCCCCCACGCCCATGCCAAGTAATACACCTAACGGGCCACCTAAAACACCTAGGAAACTACCAACAATTGTGCCAATTACTACGTCTTCGCTCATACCTTTCTCATTATTGAACAAATCTTTTGCAATAATAGCACCATTTTCTCGTTTAAAAAGTGAAGCTTGCTCAATTAAAAAAGATTTGCCTTCAGAAAAAGTATCTTGACGCATTTCAGCAAATGCTTGATATCCTTCACTTTCAATATTGAAGTAAATAATTAATACGTTTTCTTTTTCCATATATTATCCTCTCCTTGAAAATGAGTTTTACAGAAATATATTAACATATAGTATTTTCTGAATCTAATTTTC
>JBJEFO010000119.1:0-4526 GCA_051874135.1 Lysinibacillus sp. | reverse complement strand
TTACTAAAAATTTTTAAGTTATGAATTTAATTTTGTTAAACATTAAAGAGTTTGTTATTGTATTAAAGTAGTGTATATTATTTAATTATATTAAAAAGGGGGTTGTGACATGCACGATTTAGGTAGTCGCATTCGTCAGCTTCGGAAAGAACGGAAATTAACGCTTGCTCAGTTAGCAGGCGACCGTTTAACGAAGGGCATGCTTAGTTTAATTGAAAACGGAAAAGCACAGCCTTCAATGGAAAGCTTACATTATATCGCACAGCAGCTACAAGTAGAAATGTCTTCTTTGCTCGGAGAAGAGGTTGAATCGTTTAAGGAGCTCATGCTGGAAGTGGAGGAAATGCGTAATACTCTCGCCAATGATCGATCTGATAGCCGCGTGATTGCACAAAACATTATTGATAAAGTTACACCGATAGTAGATAGATTACAGAAAAACCGGTATGAACATATACGCATACGGGAAATTTATTCAAATGCTTTGGCAATCATAACGGAAAAGCTAGATGAACAAATATTTTATGAAATTATGGATTGCTATGAAGCAATTCATGCATATAGTCGTTTACTAAGCTGTTATAACTTTTTAAGTTGGTATGCTTATGACAAAAAGAAGTTTAATGAAGCGCTTGAATTATTACTGCATGCCGAGCAGCGAATTGAACCGTATTGGTTACTCATCGACGATATTAGTCGAATTACTTTATTTCACAACTTGATGGTCATGTATTATGCAGTAAGTGATGGAGAAAAGGGCTCATTGTATAAAGAAAAGGTACTTGAGATTGCAAGAAGAAAGAAAATTTATTATCAAATGGATGGTTTTTATCATATCCTTTTCATTCAAGCAATTAGCGATTATCAATTTGAAGAAAGTACAAATTATTTTAAAAAGCTTCAGTTAATTACACAATTGGTAGAAGAAGAGGAAACGAATTTATATTATTTATTTTGCCGCGCGCATTATTTAAATACAATAGAGAAAAATCATGACCAAGTTCTTCGCTTCTTACAAGAGGAAGTATATACACAAGAGGGTGAGCTTTTTAAGTCAATGGAAGTTCTTTATAAAATAGAAGAGTCGATTGCGCTTTATCATTTAGAAAAATATGAAGAAGCATTGGCTGTTTGTGAAAACGTGAAAATACCGAAATTTTTTAAACATCCATTAGATTTGAATGTATTTTATCGTTTTGTTGCTTACCGAGCATTAATGTATCAAAAACTAGGTGACCATGAATCAGCTATCCGCGATATTTTATATGCAGCAAATGGGGTAGAGTCTTATCCAGCTAATTTTTATACGAATTTTATCCGCGAGACGTACGATCAAATTATGAAATAACAAAGGCGCCACTAGGAAGCATATCAAAATGCTTTAGTGGCGCCTTTTTTTATTTGTCTTTCACACGTAAGCGGCGTTCTAATAATTTTTGGCGATATTTATAAACACCATAAATCAGTGCTAATATAACAAGAGCAATGACGAATGGTTGTAAGTATTGTTTAAATAGTGCGCCTGCTTGTTCCCAGTTCTCACCTAGCTTGATACCTAAATACACGTAAAGTGCTGTAATAGGTAACATTGCAGCGAATGTATAAATCGAGAATTTAGTAAGTGACATTTTTGCCATCCCACAAGGTACGGAAATCGCTGTCCGAACGACCGGCATAAAACGAGCGAAGAACGCAACGCCAGCGCCGTACTTGGCAAAGAACTTGTCCGCAGCATTCACTTGCTTTTCATTAATTAAAAAGTATTTACCGTACTTTAAAACAAGTGGTCGACCACCATAACGGCCTAGTGCATAAAGTGTAATAGGACCAATTGTACCGCCAATTGTACCAGCCATCACCATTAAGTAATAATTGAATTCTCCTTGAGAAATCCAATAACCCGCCAATGGTAAGACAATTTCAGCTGGAACAAATTCAAAACATAAGGCTAGTAATACACCAAAATAACCAAACCCTTTAAAAAATTCAACCATCGATATAATGATTGTATCTAGCAAATGTAATCAACTCCAAAACATAGACTAATACTAACGACGAAATACTGCACTAAAGGTTCATCATACCATGTCTTTTGTCGCTTGAACAGATTTGTATCGCTCATCTAGTGCATGAAATGTTGATTCATCAAAATCTTTTTGTCCACGTAAGTATTTTTCTTTTAAGTTAAAATAACATATTTCAAAATAGTCATCGTTATGATGTGCATCAAAGGGTTGTTCCACCTTTTTATTGGCATCAACCTCTTCAAAATATCGATTCATTTTATCGAACGTACGAATCGTAAAACCACGATTTTTCATTTCGTTTACAACGAGTTGTGTATAGGTGTAAAGATGCTCTTTTGGATAGTCATAAATATAGTTAATTAAAATATGACGATCTTCTTTGGCGAAAATACTATTTAACTCCCGCCATTGTGCAAGAAGCTGTGATTTAGGTAAAAGCTCAATGATGTCCTGATGCCATAAACGCATTTTTTTAACCTCCATCGAAAGAAATTGTATGACAAAAAGTTAGGTGCTATTAATGATTGTATTCTTTTTGATAGCGGGGATAAAGTGATGAGGCATTTGGTGTAAACAAATAAAGCATGCGAAACAAACTTGTAGTTGTTCACATGCCTAAGCTTACATAGAAACTTTAAATGGAATCCACTCCACTTCACTACTAGTATCTAATCGATTCATTGTTATTTTCATATAATAATCACCACTACCATACTTGGCGTATACACTGTCATTAGTAAATTGCTCGACAAATTTGACGAATGAGTTTCCTTCTGATGGGATAAGTGTTGGTGTTTGGGCATCACCAATATATGTTCTTCCGTTTGGCGTTGCTATGTAAATTTCAGCATGTATGTCCCAAATTGAATTTGTCTTGTTTTCACGGTCTTGTTTTGAACCGACCGTGACTTGAAGCTGCTTATGTACAGACTTTGTTGAAACAACAATATCTTTATTTTCTTGAATGTGATGATCTGCTAGTTGGATATTGTCCTGTAACGCCTGAATTAGTTGGTCAGCTGAAAGATGCTTACTTATATTCATACGTTTTATTTCTAAGCTATTGTCATTGCCACTACCGAATAGATTAAGGCCGTTTTTTGTTGTATAGCCTAGCTTATAATTTTTATCTTGGAATACTTGTAATACTGTTTCATCATAGGCACCGAACGGGTAAGAAATTGTATCAATTTTTACGCCTGTAGCTGACAAGATGCGTTGTTCGGCAATATCACTATCATTTTTAATTAAATCATAACGTGCGGCCCGATTTAATATGTAACCTTCACGAGAAAAGCCTGAAATCATCGCTTCAGAACCACGTGAGCCCTTCATTCCGCGCCAATGCAAATTATGTGTGTGATTGCCTACTTCCATGACGCCCGATTGAACGACTTCAGTTAATTGGGCAAAATTCATCATAGGCACACCTTTTCGTTCACCGTGTATCATATCCATTGTAATCGGGAAAACGACTGCCGACATGTTCATTGATTTTAAAATTGGATAGGCGGTCGTATAGACGCTTTCAAAGCCGTCATCAATCGTAATGAGTACGGATTTTTCAGGAATTTGACCAATTCCCTTTATGTAATTGTACAACTGTTGTTGCGAAATCGTTTCATAACCATGATTTTTCATAGCCTGTAGATGATTTAGATACGACTCCCCAGATACACGAATGTTGTCGATTTGAGGATATTCATATTCCTCACCAAAGTGATGATAATTAATAACGGTGACCGTTTTCGCATTGTTATCATCGTAAAACTCTGTTGTAGCATGTGCTTTCGTAATGCCAAAAAAGCATAAATAGATAGCACCAATCAATTGTAGCAACTTTTTCATCTAAATCCTCCCTTTTTACCCCTCCTTATTTTAAACGATTTACCTATATTTTTAAATATCGATTATGGGATACTGTTTATTTGGAAGTGACATTTTGATGCGACTATCGCAGAAGCAACAAGAGATGATAACTAAGTAGAAAAGGGGGAGCAAAAGTTTTAAGTTACGGCACTATTGAAATAAAAAAATAAGCCGATTTATAATCGACTTACGTTTTTATTATGAGATATGTAGTATTACTATTTCTTTTCAGCAAATAACAAAATTAGTGTTGCCACTGGACCTAAAAAAAGAGAAAGTAAAAACCAATTTAACCCCGTTCTATTTTTCCCTTGTGCAAGTCCAGCATTTATCAACGCCAATGTCCCCCAACCTACGAAATATTGGTTATCCATATCATCTGCCTCCTTAGTGTACATTTCTTCACTAATTTAATCATAACACATCTAAATAACATGCTTTATAAAAGGTGTCGATACGTATTACTTTTTGACCTCTCCGTTTTCATACGATACATTTATAATTTTAACAAGTTGTATATTCATTTCTTCCGCAGATTCTTGGAAATCACGGCGATACCATTCGATGATAAGACCTAAAATAGCATTCGTTGTATATGAATAGAAATAACCATTTACATGTTCGTGTGCT
>JBJEFO010000118.1:0-4578 GCA_051874135.1 Lysinibacillus sp. | reverse complement strand
TGGAATTAATTTTTTACCACAATCTATGCTCTTCAGCAAAACATGTACTTAACCTTTAGTTGAACAAAAGTTTTCATAACTATTTGCGCTTTAAACACTGCATGAACGTGAAGACGGAGATTACACTCCTTTGGCGGGCTCATGCGGAACGTGCACCTAACACAAATATAATAGAACAGCCTTTTGGGTATGCATCTTTTAAAAGCAAGAACAAATTCTAGTGTTGAGCCACAATCTATTTTAAACAAACGTTCCAATAATGTCTATATTTGTCCTTCAGTAAGCCCGTAATCAAATAACGCATATAAAACACCTAGCACCTCCGGTACGATAGACGTATCAAATGAAAGAGGTGCTATTCTTATGCCCCAAAATAAATTAACAATCGTCCCCGTAACTCTCGATTCCCTCTCTAACGTAATATCATTACAAAATGCGGAACCTAGTTGCGTAATTAAAACAGCTATTGCCGAAATCACCTTCTATAATAGCGTAGATGAGCGCATCATCCAGACTATTATGAGGGAGTTGAATAGTTAATGAAGAAGGACTTTACAAGCGTGCAAAATATCTACATCATTTGCGGCAAAACCGATATGCGTAAAGGCATTGATGGTCTTGCAACACTCATTCAAGATTCATTTGAATTGGATCCATATAGTGATTCTATCTTTCTATTTTCTGGATGGAGTAAAGATCGGTATAAATATTTGTATTTCGATGGAGATGGTTTCGCCATGCTTTATAAACGTTTAGATAATGGCAAGCTTCAATGGCCAAAAGACGAGAATGAAGTGCGGAATCTTTTTTGTGCATGAAATTGTATGAACACCCCAACAAATATTTTAGAGCCTTTAAAAGTGGAAAAAGAGTACGATTTTCTAATCGTACTCTCAGATTCGTTTTTAGAATTAATCTTAAACTAATTATCATTTCTAGACTACAAAAAATAACTAATTAATTAAATCTTTATAGATATTTTATTTATCTTCTGCATCCATTAAATCATATGTGTCTCTAGCAATCATTACTTCTTCGTTTGTTGGAATAACTAATAATTTTACTGGAGAATGAGGATAACTAATACATGCCTCTTCTCCACGCACATTATTTAAACTTGGGTCAAAATAAACACCCATAAATTCTAATCCAGTAGCAACGCGAGCACGAACAACATCGCTATTTTCACCAATACCGGCAGTGAAAATAATCGCATCTACTCCACGCATTCTTGCAGCATAAGAACCGATGTATTGGTGGATTCTGTTTGCGAATACGTCTAATGCTAAATTAGCGCGCTCGTGCCCTTTATCAGCAGCTTCTTCAATATCACGAAGATCACTAGAAATTCCTGATAGAGCTAACAATCCACTCTTTTTATTTAAAATTTCTATTACCTCATCTGCAGACTTCTCCGTTTTTTCCATAATGTATGGAATTAAAGCTGGATCAATATCTCCAGAACGTGTACCCATTGTTAAACCTGCTAAAGGTGTAAAGCCCATCGTTGTATCAATTGACTTACCATTTTGGATAGCACAAATTGAAGAACCATTGCCTAGATGACAAGAAATTAATCGTAATTCTTCTAATGGTTTACCTAACATTTCTGCTGCGCGTTGAGCAACATATTTATGTGATGTACCATGGAAACCAAATTTTCTTACAACAAAATTCTCATAGTATTCAAACGGTAAGCTATAAAGGTAAGAACTTTTTGGCATCGTTTGATGAAACGCAGTATCAAATACTGCTACAGAATGAATATTTGGTAATACTTTAAAGAATGCTTTAATTCCAGCTAAATTGGCCGGATTGTGAAGAGGAGCCAAAGCTGATAAAGAGTCAATCTTCTTAATTACATCATCATTAATTACTGCAGATTTTGCAAATAGTTCTCCACCGTGAGTTACACGATGACCTACTCCATGTAATTCATCTAAAGATTTTAATACTTTTGTTTCAAGTAATTCGCGTAAAACAATTTCTACTGCTACATCATGATTTGGAATAGGTAATTCTTTTTTTATCTTTTCCCCGTTTAAAGTTAAAACTAGTTGGGATTTCTCTTGTCCAATTCTTTCAATTAGCCCTTTTAATAATACTTCTTCTTGTGGCATGTTAAATAGTTGAAATTTCAAGGATGAACTTCCTGCATTAACAGCTATTACTTTTGTCATTTACTTTCTCTCCTTAACGTATTCAAAACAATTTATAACGAATTGTAGATATCTATATTAATTAGATATTCTCGATAAGTTCTTGTCACTTAATATGTCAAGAAAATAACAATATATAATTTCTATATATTATTCAAACCATAATATAATACACGTATAATATAATAACAAAAAATCAATACTGTCAATAATCTGCGCTTAATTAGTTAAAAAGTAAAAAATACCAGAGGAAATTACCTTGACAATCCATCGTTAAAAAAAGTTATAATATAAAAAGATATTCTGATATAGCATTAAATAGAAAAGGGGCTATAAGAAATGGCAGATATTTTAGATATTCTAAAAGATCAATTAAAAGAAAAAAAAATAAAAATTGTATTACCTGAAAGTAATGACGAAAGAATTTTTGAAGCTGCAGTTAAGTTAGCAAAGGAAAAAATTGTTGTACCTGTTTTATTAGGTAATAAAGAGGAATTAGAAACGAAGCTGACAGCTGCCAATGTTGATTTAGCTGATTGTATTGTTTATTCTATGGAGGATGTAGAAACTACTTCTAAACTTGCTACAAAATTTGTGGAAATTAGAAAGGGTAAAGCTACAGAAGAACAAGCAGCTGACTTAATGAAACAAGTAAATTATTTCGGCACGATGTTAGTAAAAGAAGGATTAGCTGATGGGTTAGTAAGTGGTGCTATTCACTCTACTGCTGATACAGTTAGACCAGCATTACAAATTATTAAAACAAAACCAGGCGTATCTAAAACAAGTGGTGTATTTATTATGGTACGTGAGGATGAAAAATACATTATGGCTGATTGTGCAATCAATATTGCACCTACAAGTCAAGATTTAGCAGAGATTGCTATTGAATCTGCAAAAACTGCTAAATCATTCGGCATTGAACCAAAAGTAGCAATGTTAAGCTTCTCAACAAAAGGTTCAGCTGTTTCTGATGAAACATTAAAAGTGAGTAAAGCAGTAGAAATTGCAAACGAATTAGATCCTTCTATCGTATTAGATGGTGAGTTCCAATTTGATGCAGCATTCGTTCCAAGTGTTGCAAAACAAAAAGCTCCAAATTCAGTTATCCAAGGGGATGCAAATGTATTTATTTTCCCAAGCTTAGAAGCAGGAAACATCGGTTACAAAATTGCTCAACGTTTAGGTAATTTCCAAGCAATTGGTCCAATTTTACAAGGACTAAACGCACCTGTAAATGATTTGTCACGTGGTTGTTCAAGTGATGATGTTTATAAATTATCTATTATTACAGCGGCGCAATGTTTATAATCTAAAATGAATATTTTAAGTCTGTAGACAAGCTTATTCAAGTTTAGCTACAGGCTTTTTTTAGTATCTGATGAGGTTACACTTGAATACTATCATAATAAAAAAACGTATAAGTAAAGGCGACTTATACGTTTACTTTAGGTGTTTTAATTCTCCATGTTTCCGGTCCAAATGGTAAATAAACGCAAAAACTTCTGCTACTGCTTGATATAATTCTTCAGGGATCGATTCGTTCAAATCCAATTGTCCCAAGAGTTGAACGAGGTTTGGGTCTTCATGAATCGGGACATCATGGAGGGTTGCTTGCCGCAAAATATTTTCGGCAATTTTTCCCTTTCCTTTTGCTATAACTTTAGGACCAGTAGTTTCCGATGGGTTATAAGATAACGCAATTGCCTCTTTTCGCGCAAATTTCTTCTCGTTCATACGCGAATATCCACAGAATTTATATTTTCTATTTCATTTTGTGATATTTTTGTGACATTCTCCACCGGCTGTTGCGCAAAATTTTTAATAAAAACACCAGATAAATGATATTCTTTATCGAAAAGTCCCGACTTTAAGGATTGTTTTAGCGGCTCCGCCAAAAGATTTAGTTGCGGATTATCATTAAATACCGTAATCGTCACTATTCGATTTTGGACTTGCATATCAATAACAGTTTCTTGTAGTGATTCCATATTCAAATAAAATAATACTCTCGCAAAGTTTGCATCAATTTTTCCGTCTTTCCCCATTCGACCATTCCATTGCAACGTTGCATCCATTTTTTTCCCGAAAAAATCAAGAGGTACTTGCATAATTAGCTGATGTTGATGTCCATTCTCTCCCGAAAGCAGTTGCATTCCGTTCATACGTGCCATCAGCATCTCCGTTGAGTCTCTCAATGCAGAAGGGATTTGTGGTTCTTGTAATAGCGATAACAACTGTGGCTTTAACTGCTGGGCAAGTGCCTGTATATCTCCCGCCTTATTCGATAATGCTGCCTCATAGCTAATTCCTAAACCTTTTAATACTGTCTTCAAAGCCTGCTCCATCGCTTTACTATCTACTGCATTTTGCACTTGCGCTTCAGCTTGTGTAAAAGCCGCTTGAGCAGAAGGTTGCG
>JBJEFO010000117.1:0-20198 GCA_051874135.1 Lysinibacillus sp. | reverse complement strand
ATGTACGATTTGTTGAGAAAATCTTTTCAAACATTTGCACAGGCTGAAGCTGCAACTAGCAGTCCTTTATATGAGTTTTTATCATATAAAATAGCCGATGATGAGGAGCTGTTAGAAGTCATTCGCTACATCCCTAAAACACAACCGAAACCAAATTTATTTTTTGCGGCCGTACACTATTTACTAATGCAAGTGGACGATCCATTACGAAATTATTATCCTTCTTTAACAACTGATCCTTTACCATTTCACGAAAGCTATCCATTATTTAAATCTTTCGCATTGAAACGGCAACAACAATTGAAACAAATCTTTCAACAAAAGCTCGTCCAAACAAATGAAGTTCGTCGTAGTGCTTATTTATATCCGCTCATTGCATCCATTTATGAGCGCGAGCAAAAACCGTTAGCTTTAATTGAAATTGGCTCAAGCGCTGGTCTATTATTAGCGTTAGATCATTATAATTACCGCTACAACAACGATTTATTTATTAACTTACATGAACGTCCATTTACCATTCAATCTGTTAATAACGGCAACCCACTGCCAGTCACTATGAAGAATAAGCCGGAAATTAAAGAAAGAATCGGCATCGACCTGAACGTCGTAGATTTACAAAATCCAGATGAATATCGTTGGATGCAGGCATTAATTTGGCCAGAGCATGAAGAAAGGCGCCAACAGTTTACGGAAGCTAAAAAAATAAATGATACCGTTGAAAAAGTAATGCTAGAAGGTGATGCTATTCAGCTTCTACCAAAAGCAATACAGCAAATAAATAACAATCATCAAATCGTGATTTTCCATACGCATGTTGCGAACCAACTCCCAAAGGAAGTAAAAGAATCCTTAATTGAAGTATTAAAAAACGAAAGTAAACTTCGACCACTCTATCATATTTATAATAATTTATATGATATGGACCTTCACCAAGACTATATTTCTCACGGTGAGGTTCAGTCCATTCGGATACTCCCTAAGCCAGACGGACACGCGCGGTCGTTTCACTGGAAATGAGCAATAAAAAATCAAGATTGCTTTTTTGAAGCAATCTTGATTTTTTTATGTATATGCACAGTTCAAGCTGCCTGGTGGAGCACAGATGGTCCAGATTAGTCATCACCTTAACCATTACCCCAGGATTTAAAAGAGCTTTGAACGTTAAACGTTGAACTTTAAAGGTTTAAGAACTTTGAGTCGTGAACTTTTACTTTTAAACTTTTAGCTTTAAGCCTTTACGGTCATTTATCTATTAGTTATCTATTGAAAAGTAAGAGTAATAGGTGTTTATTATTTTAACTCGTGCACACCTAAAAGAACGAGTGACTAATCGTTTTCTGTTTTCGCTAGGCTATGCAAATTGATTATTGCTGCACTTCTATAAATGTTGTGGCATTTGATTCAGATAGTACGGCATCTACTTCTGATTCAAATTCTTCGATGTTTGCTTCTAATGTATCAATAACCTTTTTGACATTGAGCGGATCGATTAATTCATATTCATTGCGCTTCATAAATGTTTCTGTATGTAGCTTTACTTCGTCAGGCGATTGTTTATCTTTATTACCTAAAATATTGACTAAGTATGTTTCGAGCTTCTCCGGTAAGGCATCATTTTTAGTTATTACCGTATGTATTGCCTGCATGTACTGCTCACGTAACTTTTCGAGCAACTCTTTTTCATATTGAATGGATTGCTTTCGCTCAATTGCTTCAGCCACAGACATTTGTAGGCTACCAACTTGGACGATTGTTTTAGCATTCGATTCTACGACCAATGCTTTTAATCTATTTCGATAGGCAATTAACCCTACTACTTTATCGTATGAGCCTTGCATATTTTTCATAAATTCCTGGATTTCTATACCGTCTATTTTCGTGTTACTTTTACGATTAGGTACTGCAACTTTCACTTCTCGTGTAGCACTATCAATTCGGTTATGTAACATTTTTAACTCTGTTAATGCACGGTGAATCGTCATTTTCTTTAACTCTGTCAATCGTATCGCCTCTTTCGAAAAGATTGGTAAACACATTTTCCAGTATAATACATTATAAGTTAGGTATTCAAACTAAAGCCTCTCTTTTGTATATACGCATGTAAAACGATATGATATTCCACTACTTGAGGTAGTAAGTGGTATACGATTAAAATAAGGGTACCACTTTCTGCAGTACCCTTTACGTTCTATTCGCCTTATTTTTGATTCTATTGGCCTTATTTTCAATTCTAATCGCCTTATTTCAAATTCTATTCGCCTAATCCAGTCCCACTCATATTAAACACCTGTCGATTCAGCTGTTCACGGATTTCGAGCTTCGCGATATCGCGTAAGTGGACTTGGTCTGGTCCATCAACAATACGTAATGTCCGCGCATTTGCATAATGCGCTGCTAGCACCGTATCTTGAGACACACCTGCGCCGCCGAACAGTTGGATTGCGCGGTCGAGAACAGATAGGCATACACGCGGCGCGATAATTTTCGCCATTGCAATTTCTTTTCGGGCTGCTTTTGCGCCTGCTATATCCATTTTGTAAGCTGCATGTAACGTAACTAACCGTGCTTGCTCAATTTCGATGCGACTTTCTGCAATTTGTTCACGCAGTACGTCTTTATCGATTAATTTTGTACCGAACGCTACACGCTCATTTGCCCGCTCTATCATTAAATCTAATGCACGCTCAGCTGATCCGATAGCACGCATACAATGATGAATTCGACCTGGGCCTAGCCTTCCTTGGGCGATTTCAAAACCTTTCCCTTCACCAACAAGCATATTTTCTACAGGCACACGCACGTTATTGTAATGAATTTCTGCATGGCCATTTGGTGCATGGTCATAACCAAATACCGATAACGGACGTACAATTTCAACACCTGGAGTATCAAATGGCACTAAAATCATCGACTGCTGCTGATGTGTTGGTGCCTGTGGATCCGTTTTCCCCATTACAATGGCAATTTTCACGCGCGGATCCATTGCACCGCTTGTCCACCATTTCCGTGCATTGATAACATACTCATCACCATCTCGTACAATACTACCCTCAATATTGGTTGCATCCGATGAAGCGACAGCTGGCTCCGTCATTGAAAACACTGAACGGATTTCCCCAGCAAGCAACGGCTTTAACCATCGTTCTTTTTGTTCCTCTGTGCCGTATAAATGTAACACTTCCATATTTCCCGTATCAGGTGCACTACAGTTGAACACTTCAGGCGCGATTAACGAACGCCCCATAATGGCACATAGAAACGCATATTCATAATTTTTCAATCCAGGCCCGTGCTCTTCACTCGGGGAAAATAAATTCCATAACCCTTGTGCCTTTGCCTTCTCCTTAAGCTCCTCTATAATTGGTGGAATCGCCCAGCGAGTTGGCGCTTCATTTAATTGCTTTTCGTACACCGCCTCATTTGGATAAATATACTCGTCCATAAAAAGAAGTAACTTCTCCCGCAAGTCCGTCACTTTATCAGATAGCTCATAAAACAAATGGTACACCCCTTTTCAAAAATAAACTCTCTTAAAAGTTTAATAATCATTCAACCAAAATATGTTAACTATACGAAAAATAATATTATTTTTTATATTTGGTATTTGTTGAACGTTACATTTATATATTTCAGTAACGAAATAAAATTATTGTTAAGGGGGCATTTTCATTGAGTAAATATGTTAATACGGTGTTAGGTCCTGTAGCTGCAACGGATTTAGGGAAAACGTTAATGCATGAACATTTTTTCTTTGGGTATCCAGGATTTGATGGCAATCCTGCGTACAAAAAATCATTCGATGAACTTGTAACGGCAGGCGTAGAAGTTGCGAATTTAGCGAAAAAACATGGCGTGCAAACGATTGTAGATGCAACACCGAGTGATTGTGGGCGAAATCCAGAGGCGCTAGCTGAAATATCTCGTCAGTCAGGTATCAATATTATTTGCTCTACAGGTTACTATTACGAAGGTGAAGGAGCACCAGCCTACTTTAAATTCAAATCAGCTCTTGGCACAGCAGAGGAAGAGCTTTATGAAATGTTTACGAATGAAATCGAAAATGGTATTGGAAATACAGGCATTAAACCGGGTGTTATTAAGCTAGGGACAAGTAAGGATGTCATTACACCGTATGAAGAAATGTTCTTTAAAGTGGCGGCTCGTGTACAGCAAGAGCAGGATATTCCGATTATTACCCATACACAAGAAGGAACGATGGGACCTGCACAAGCTGAATTACTCGTTTCACTCGGTGCAAATCCAAAGAAAATTGTCATCGGTCATATGGATGGTAACACCGATATTCGCTATCAATTAGAAACGCTCAAGCATGGTGTATATGTAGGGTTTGACCGATTAGGTATTCAAGGATTTGTCGGAGCGCCAATGGATAAAGATCGTATTGTCGTACTATTAGGCTTAATTAATAGCGGCTATGCAAATCAACTAACATTATCGCATGATACGGTTAATATTTGGTTAGGCGCACCAACTGTTTTCCCACCTGCTTTAGCAGAGTTAATTAAAGATTGGCATATCGAGCATTTATTCCAAAATATTATTCCGCAATTAAAAGAATACGGCATGGATAGTGAAACATTCGAACAAATTCTCGTTGAAAATCCTCGTAACATCTTTAATAGCTAAATGATGGAAGGAGGAAAAGCATATGAAATTTAATCCTGAAACGGAGCTTGTTACACTGTTCGGGCGGGAAAATGTAAGTGTTTTTAAAAATCGACCACAGTCGTTTCGAGAAATTATTGAAGAAGTTGTTTCAGCTTTTCCAGCTAAAGAGGCAATTCTTTATCAGGACCTTTGTTGGACTTATGAACAATTAGACGATATTGCCTCAACGATTGCATATAATCTACAAAAGCAATTTGCTATTGAAAAAGGCGACCGTGTATATTGTTTGCTTGGTAATATTCCAGCCTTTGCCGCGCTAACAATTGCTTGCTTAAAAATCGGCGCGATTATGGTACCAGTCAATACGAAACTGAAGGCACATGAATTGTCTTATATTTTAACCCATTCAAAACCAAAAGCAGTCATTGCGGAAACATATTTACAAGAAACGATTGAAAAAATACCGGCCGTAGACACAAGCGCTTCTCGTTATTTACAAGATGTTGTCTATGTAGATGCAGATGCGCCGGAAGCCGGACTTTCTTCATTGCTTGTTGAACAAGGTACGTATATTAGTGAAGTTATAACAGAAACAGATGGTGCGTTTTTATGCTATACATCTGGCACAACCGGCTTACCAAAAGGCGCATTAATTAGTCAAATTAATATGATTCACACGGTCATGCACTATCATTACCATTTAGGATCGGATGAAAGTAGTCGTACACTAATCGCCGTACCGCTATTCCATATTACCGGCTTGGCAGCACAGTTTTTACACATGGTGTATGTTGGCGGTTCAACGGTACTTTTACGGCAATATCAAAACGAGGAATACATTCGGCATATCGTAAAGCATGAAGTAAATTTTGTAGCAAACGTTCCTACCATCTTTATCATGATGGGGACAAGTCCATTATTAAAGGAACAAAACTTAGATTTTGTAAAAGTAGTAGGATACGGCGGCTCACCGATTTATCGTCAAACATTACAACAATTAAAATCGATATTTAAAAATGCAACATTCCATAACTTATACGGGGCTACAGAAACAACATCACCAACGACCGTTGCACCAGCAGATTTATCGATGGATAAAGCCGCTTCCGTTGGTTTCCCAGTAAAAAATGCCGAAGTAAAAGTAATAAATGCTGAAGGTCAGGAAGTTGGCGTAAATGAAGTTGGGCAGTTATTAATTAAAGGTCCAATGGTAATCGGTGAGTATTGGGATAATGAAAAAGCAAATGCGACTTCATTTCAAGATGGTTTTTGGCTTTCGGGCGACCTTGCAAAAATCGATGAACAAGGGCTCGTTTTTATATTAGACCGGATGAAAGATATGATTAACCGTGGTGGTGAGAAAATTTTCTCTATCGAAGTAGAAGACGTATTAAAAGGACATCCACAAGTAATAGAAGCAGCAGTTATCCCCTACCCCGACGAAATTTACGGTGAACGTGTAAAAGCGATACTCGTATCAAATTATTTTAATGCCTCTAACATTACCGAACTACAACAGTATTGCGATGAACGATTAGCAAAATTTAAAATTCCGGAGCTTTTTGAATTTATCGATGAACTGCCAAAGACAGCTTCAGGCAAAATTTTAAAACACGAGTTAAAGGCACAATTTGCTTAATACACATTCGAATGTAAATCCACATAGTATAAGACATCAACTTGTGCTTTTTTGCGCAAGTTGTGTTTTTCTAATGACTATCTCTAAAAGGACGGATTTCTTGAGAAGAATACTTGTCATTTTAAATAAAGAGTCTGTTGTTCCTAACCGGCTCACTGAATGTAGTGCAGTTGTTGTTGATGTATTTTTAGCTACAACAACGATTAATACGTTATTAGCACATGACATTGAGCCTGTTTATGCGGTTGAAAATGCAGAAGTCGCCTTGCAAGTTCGGCATCTACTGAGCGGCAATACACTGCTATTGGGTGAGTCTTTCGGCTATGCGATTGATGATTTCATCTACCCTGATCCGACGCTTATTACTGCTCAAATCGGGTCCACGCAAGCCATTATTTGTTCAACTAATGGGACAAAGGCAATTCAAAAAGCGCAAAATGCGGCACAACTTTATATTTCTTCCTTAGCAAATGGACATGCCATCGCAAAGGCGCTTCATGAGGAAGAGTCCGACCGCTCCATCGTCATTATTGCTTCTGGCAATGATGGACGCTTTTCCCTTGAAGATTGTGTTGGCGCGGGACAAATTATTTCTCACTTAATGCAATTAGGAGATTACGAGTTATCTGACGCTGCTTATGCAGCAAAATCACTTTATGAATGTGTAAAAGCGCAAAATTTCGAACCACTTACTCACACAGAAACCGTTCAATTATTAAAGAAACTAAACATGGATGATGCCGTTCCGTTCGTCATCGATACGATTGAATCAATGAATTTTGCTGCTACTTACGAAGATGGTCAAATTTCAATTCACAGACAGGAGGATTTGCAATGAGTACACCTACTTCTAACATTCAAAATGGATTTATTGACTGGGAAGCATTAGAACAATTTATCAAAACATCACTCGCTTTAGATGATGAAAAGATGATTGTCAAACCGTTTTCTGAAGGCTACTCCAACTTAACGTTTTCAGTAAAAATCGGGGATTGGGAAGGTGTTTTACGGCGCCCCCCATACGGAAAAGTACCGAAAAAAGCACATGATATGCAACGTGAATATACCATTTTAGAAAAATTACACCCGCATTTTGAATTAGCACCGAAAGCGTTACTATTCAGTGAAGGTAATAACATAATGGACAAACATTTTTATGTAATGGAAAAAAAACAAGGTATCGTCATTGATGCTGAAATTCCTATGATTGAAGGCGCTAACTCCATTGAACAAGAAATTTCACAAAGCTTAGTCGATACGTTCATTACGTTACAGCAAGTCGATTATGAAAAAGCTGGGCTGCAATCGATTGGCCGTCCTGAAGGTTTTTTAGAGCGTCAAGTAAACGGCTGGATAAATCGTTATGCGCTAAGTGCAACAGATGAAATTCGCGCAATTAAAGAAGTGGAAAGCTGGCTTGTCAAACATATCCCAACAACGACAGAAACAACGATTGTTCATAATGACTTTAAATTAAACAACCTCGTTTTTGCGCCGGATGCACCTGTACGAATAACGGGTGTTTTAGATTGGGAACTCGCGACAATCGGTGACCCTTTAAGCGATTTAGGCTCTACACTTGCTTATTGGATGGAAAAAGATGATTTAAATTTAGGCATCCATAGCGTGACACACACCCCAGGATTTTATAGTCGTCGTGAATTTGTGGAAGCATATGCAACAGCGAGTAAACGCGATGTTAGTGAAATGCACTATTACTTAAGTTTTGGCTTTTATAAACTCGCCGTTATCCTGCAGCAAATTTATTACCGCTGGAAAAACGGCTCCGCTCAAGATGATCGTTTCCAAAACTTAAACATCGCCGCTGCTAATCTCATCGAAATGGCCCATTTAGCTAAGGAAAAACGACTTTTGTAAAGGATTTTGCGTAGGTGTTGCTTTTGTGCGGATAAGTACCTGTTTTGTGCGTTCACGGCTTGCTTTCGTGTGGATAGCTATCCGTTTTGTGCGTTCACGGCTTGCTTTTGTGCGCATAGCTACCTGTTTTGTGCGATTACCTAGATATAAAGGGAGGTATTTTATGTATTCAACAATTACGACAAAAATTGAAAATCATATTATGACGATTACCTTTAACCGTTCGGAAAATTTAAATTCTTTTAATGTTCCGATGATGCAAGATTTAGTAGCTGCCTATCACTCCGCCGATCTAGATGACGATGTACGTGTCATTATTGTAACAGGAGCTGGTAGAGCTTTTTGCGCAGGCGCGGATTTATCAAGTGGTGATAATACATTTACGTCTGAGCTTTCCGCAGAGGAATTTCGAGATAAAGGCGGTCAATTAAGCCTTGTCGTTCATAACCTAAAAAAGCCCGTTATCGCTGCCATTAATGGACATGCGGTCGGCATTGGCATTACGATGACGTTACCAATGGATATTCGCATCGCTACGCCAGACGCAAAAATCGGCTTTGTTTTTGGGACACGTGGTATTGGTCCAGAAGCATGTAGCGGCTTCTTTTTACCTCGCACTGTTGGGGTGAATAAAGCACTCGAATGGTTATATACAGGACGCTATATCCCAGTTGAAGAAGCACTCGAACACGACCTTATTCAATATATTGATGAGCACCCATATGACAAAGCTTTAGAAATTGCTGAACAAATTGTCGCTAACACTTCAGCTGTATCCAATAGCTTTAGTCGTCAGTTAATTTATCATGGTATAAGTAGCACTCATCCGATTGAAGCACACGAACTTGAATCACGCTTTTTACATTGGGTTTCTACGTCCGATGATGTGAAGGAAGGAATTCGCTCTTTCCTTGAAAAACGTCCACCTCAATTCCCAATGAAAGCAAGTGACTTGCCAGATTTTTTTACTAATAAATAACGAAAGAGAAGAGCATGTACGATATGTCATCACACACGCTCTTCGTTTTTTCATACATTAAGCAAAATTTAATGTTGTGGTTTTTTCAAGAATAATGAAAGTACAACATTTAGTACAGCTAGTGCAAAGCTAATATAGAAAACAAATGATGATCCAGAAGCTGCAGCTGCTGAAAAATCACCTAAACCTGCTTCTAAGAAACTACCTTTTTTAGCTGAGAATAATGACACCATAATCCCGATACCAATTGCCCCTGCTACTTGTTGAGACGTTTGTGTTATCGCGATACCATCAGCAAAGTATTGACGAGGTAAAGCATTTAACGTATTTGTTTGAACGGATGCAAGTACCATGCCGACACCTAACATCATCACTACGTGTGTAAGTGCAACAATTAATACCGTTGTTTCAGTACCATATTGTGCATATAAAAGATAACCGATAGCTACTAAAATCGTTCCTGGTGTAATAACCGCTTTTGGACCATATTTATCGAACATTTTACCGATAATCGGTGCTAAGATACAGTTTAATAAACTACCTGGTAATAATACTAAACCTGAAGCAAATGCAGCTAAAACAAGAGCCATTTGCATATACATCGGTAAAATAACTAACATTGATAACATATTTAAAAATGTAATCACGTTCATGATTAAACCAAGTGTAAAGATTGGATATTTAAATGCTCGTAAGTTAAGCATTGGTTGTTCCATTTTTAATTGACGAATAGTAAATACAACAAGTGATAGTAAACCAATTACAATGCTTGAGATTACAATCGTACTTGTCCACCCGTGTTCTCCACCAACACTCACACCATATACTACGCCACCAAAACCGATTGTTGATAAAATAACAGATACAATATCAAGTGAGATTTGACGAATTTCATTAAGGTTAGGAATAAATTTAATACCCATAATAATTGAGAATAATAGGAACGGAATCGTTAACCAGAAAATCCAGTGCCATGAAAGTGTATCTAAAATAAGACCTGCTAAAGTTGGTCCTAGAGCTGGACCCGCTAAAATGACTAAGCCCATTGCACCCATTGCACCACCGCGTTTATTAGGCGGGAAGATTGTGAAGATGACGTTTTGAGTTAAAGGTAAAATAATTGCTAGCCCAGCAGCTTGTACAACACGTGCTAACAATAACACACTAAATGTTGGTGCTAATGCTGCCAAAATCGTACCTACAATTGAAAACAATAACGACGCTATAAATAATTGACGAGTCGTTAATTTTTGCATTAATATACCTGTTACCGGTACTAAAATACCAAGCGTTAAAAAGTAACCAGTTGCTAGCCATTGAACAGTCGTTGCATTAACGCTAAAGATTTGGCTTAATTCCCCTAAAGCAATGTTTAAAGCTGTTTCACTGAACAACCCAACAAAGCCGGCTACGAAAAGCGCCGTCATAATAGGGACTTTTTTAATTTCTTTATTCACTTTGTTAAAACTCCTTTGATGATATTTTTGGGATTACTCTCAATGGTTCCTCGGCTTTTGATGTTAAGAAAAGCACCTTTCCCTTTATATAGAAGCACTCATAATGAATATAATGGGAGAAACATCTATTAACTGAATTTTCAGAACAAAAGTCTCACAAGCATTCCGCACTTGCTCCACTTCCGGACGTTATTTCACTAACTAATTTCTCAATACTACAATAATTTTATGATTCGATTTAGCTCTATACTTTTCATTAGGGAAATTTTGCTGCATTGTAGAATTTTAGTGATTTTGCACCCACCACTGTAGTACACCTCCACCATACTTAGCGGCCTGTTTGTAACTATATCAAAATAAAATCTTCATATGTAAGTGTTTTTTATACTCCCACTAATCAATGTTCACATTTTAGACACTCTTTTTAGAGACTACATTCATTTCCCAATAATTGCAGAAAATAAAAAACATGAGAAATCCAATTAGATTTCTCATGCAAAGTTTTGTTATTTAAATGTTAGGTAATGTAAAAAAAAACCAATTCAATTAATATGAACTGTCCGCTGTCAAGTAAGCACTGCTACTTCCGCCCAATTCCCAGTACATTATCACATAAAATAAAGTGAAACTTCAATCAGTGGTGGTTTTCCCTCATCCCCCACTGATTGTTAGTTGAACCAATCGGGCGCATGCCAGCAGTTGATCTCCCACCTACGCTTATTGTTTTCCTCAAGCCTTGAGGTGGGAGTCTTACTGCCCGTTAATGCGGGATAAACATTACAAAAAAGCCAGGAACTATCGCCCTAGCCTCTCTCTTAATTCAACACATTATAATTTTGTAAAATCGTTTCACGAACGTTCGCAACGTGTTTTTTGACGAGATGCTCAGACAGCTCGACCTCGTGATTACGCAACGCACTCAAAATATCGCTATGCTCCTTGAGCGAATTTTCATTACGTCCCGGAACTAAAATTGTTCTAAACTGCAGACGCTTCAACTGCTGCTTAATGATTTTCACCAAGTCCACAGCCTGCTGATTATTGGACGCTCTATAAATAATTTCGTGGAACTTCAAATTGCCTTGCGAATACGCATCAAACTGTTGCTGCGCTAAATTACTACGCATTTCCTGTAAAATCGCCTCAAGTTCCAAAATATCTTCCGCCGTAATATTCGCCGCTGCATCTGCTGCAATGAGTCCTTCAAGTACCTCACGAATTTTTAAGTAATTATTAATTTCATCCAACGTAAATGCTTTAATGGTAGCGCCTTTATTGTTTTCCATCACGATTAGATTTTCCTGTTCAAGCTTTAACAGCGCCTTTTTTACCGTATTTCGACTGACACCTATTTCAAGCGCTAAATCATTTTCAATCAGTTTTTGTGAAGGATAATATATTCCCTCCAAAATTCTCTCTTTAATAAAATCATATGCAATCTCAGCTGGTCGCTTCATACAAATCCCTCATTTCTAAAATGGCACGATCAAACTGCAACTTTTTATAATGACGCCTTTAAACACTTAACTATTTTTTCATCAGCTCTGGTAGCCATGTTGTTAAAAATGGCATATAAGTTACCATTAAAAGTACAATTAATGAAACAAATAAAAACGGTACAATCGCCCTAATAAGCTTTTCCATCTTTACATTCCCGACACTCGAGGCAATGAACAGTCCTGCACCTACAGGAGGTGTTAATAAACCGATTGTTGCATTTAAACATAGCATAACACCGAAATGTACTGGGTCGATACCGAAACTATGAACTAACGGCATAAAAATCGGCAGTAAAATAACCATTACTGCTAATTCATCTAAGAAAATCCCTGTTATTAATAAGAATAAATTCACTAATAATAAGAATACAAGCGGATTAGATGAAATGCCACCCATAATTTCAACAATTGTTTGAGGAATTCGCTCAAACGCTAGAATCCACCCAAACACACTTGCTGTAGACATTAATAACGTTACAACCGCTGTTGCAATTGTCGCATTTACAAGCAGTGAAGGAAACTCTTTGAAATTCAGTTGTTTGTAGAAAATCTTACCGACTAAAATCGCGATAACACACGCAACACCTGCTGATTCTGTTGCTGTAAAAACGCCCGATAAAGTACCTACAATGATAGAAGCGGGAACTAATAATGCCGGAATAATACGCACAAATGATTTCAGCACTTCCATAAACGTTGCCTTTTCAGAACGTGGATAGTCATTTTTAATACCTAAAATCATAATTAAAATAATGAATGAAATAGCTAATAATATTCCAGGTAAAATACCTGCTATAAACATATCATTAACTGATACATTCGCACCTACTGCATAAATAATGAAAAGCATTGATGGTGGAATGATTGGCCCCATTAGTGCAGCCGAAGCAGTTGTTGCTGCTGCAAATTCACGTTTATAACCGGCCTTCTCCATTTCCGGAACCATAATTTTACTCATCATCGCTGTTTGTGCGGTTGCCGAACCGATGATTGACGCTAAAAAAGTGTTTGCAATAACATTTACATACGCCAAACCACCTTTAAAGTGACCTACTGCTTTTTTCGCAAAATCAATTAAACGCACTGTAATACCTGACGCGTTCATTAGCTCACCTGCTAACATGAATAGCGGAATCGCTAGTAAACTAAAGCTTTGTACCCCAGAGAATAATTGTTGAGAAATATTATTTAATAAAAACGTTTGTCCCGTTGAAAATATATAAACGAGTGAAATAATGCCTAAAATAAGTGCGATAGGTACTTTAATGACTAATAATACTAAGAAAATAATTAGTGCTAATGCCATTATTCATCGCCCCCTTTTATCTCAACAGCCTCTATTTCTCTATATGTAAAGGCTTGAATTAAGTGATTGATAGCATGTACAAGTAAACATAGAATGCCGAATGGTACCGCCATGTATGGCATAAACATCGAAATTTTCAATCCTGGTGATAACGATGTTTTTACGGAAGGATTCGATATCCATTTAATCGCTACATATGAAATAATCAGTGCGAATATAACTAAACTCAAATAACCAACTACTAAAAAGATTCGCTTCCATAATAAATTCATGCGATCAAACACTAAATCCAACGAAGCTGCACGCCCTGTTTTCAAACTCATACTACCCCCAACAAACGTTAACCAAATTAACATATACACTGCCAATTCGTCTGTCCACGTTAATGGACTGCCTACGATATAACGAAATGTAACACCTAAAGCGATACTTCCTAGCATGACTGACATTAAAATAACCGACAATAGTTTCTCGAATCTATATAACGTATCGCTTACTAGTGCCATAAATTTCATGTTAAATCCCCCTTTGAGCAAACTCCCCTAAAACTGTTTAAAAATAGAGCGGCAGGAACTTTCTCCTACCGCCCTGTACACATAAACCTTGGTGACGTGAGCTTATACTTAATCTCCCTGACATACTTGCCGATGTCAGCAAGCCTAGACCTTTCTTAAAATGAAATGTTATTTGTTCGCTTCGATAAACGCTTTAATTGTTTCATTTGAAGAATATTGATCATAAACAGCTTGGCTTAACGCTTTAAACTCGTCTAAGTTCTTTAATTTATTAACTGTAACACCTGCTGCTTCAAGATCTTTTAATAATTGATCGTTTTTCGCAATACCTTCTGTTACGCCCCACTCAATAGCAGCATCCCACGTATCAGCAACGATTTTCTTATCCTCTTCACTTAAGCTATCAATTAATGTTTTTGAACCAATTACTACTTCTGGGAATACGATGTGACCAGAAAGTGTTAAAATGTCTGCTGACTCATAGAATTTTTGAGATACAGCTGCATTGAAGTCTGTATCAACCGCATCAATTACACCAGTAGATAATGAAGTATACACTTCTGGTAAAGGCATTGAAGCTGGACCAGCACCTACTTCTTTATAGTAGGATTCAAATACTGGACTACCAGGAATACGAATTTTTAAACCTTTGAAATCTGCTAAAGTTTCTAATGGCTTACTAGATAAAATGTGACGTTGACCAGCGAAGAATACGCCGTAGCCAACCATGTTTTTCGCTTCTAAATCTTTCATCATTTGCTGTGCAGGCTCACTTGAAGCTGCATCTGCTGCCTCTTGCACATCCTCGAATAAGAACGGCATGAACCAGCCGTTAATTGACTCTGAAATACTAGACATCGTACCATTACTTAATACGGCGAAATCTAATGTACCCGACTCAATTTGTTGCTGCATGTCATTTTCTTTACCAAGCTGATTCGCTGGATAAATATCAACTGTCATGCGGCCATCAGAATTTGCTTCAAGATCTTTTGCAAATTTTTCAGCAACATCAAATTTAATATGTCCTTCAGCTGCCTCATGACCTAATTTAAACTTATACGTTTGACTAGTATCACCTGCTGTATCGCTATCATTACCTTCTGTTGCTGTACCGCTATCAGTATCTTCTGTTGTTGTGCCCTCATCTGAGCTACCACCACATGCCACTAAAACAACTGTTAACAGTGCTAGCATTAGCATGAATAACCACTTTTTCATACGTTAACCCCCTTGTTTTTTATGCCAAAAATTATTATAAATAGCTACCACCCATCCAAAGGACAGCTATCTACAAACAAAACTTACAGTACTGCTGTCATTTCAAATTGCACACGCAATCCTTTTTTCAAGCTTTTTTCCGTTGTATGGCGAGCTGGTCGATCGTTCTCATTCGGGAACATTTTCAACCATTCTTTATTAACATTTTCCTTATATTTTCGGTCCACCATATATACGCTTAAATGTGCGATATCATCTGTAGAGCCACCAGCTGCTTTCATAATTTCTTCTATATAATAAAATAAGTTTTGAATTTCTAAATCGACATCATCTGGTACAACACCCGTTTCCGGATCTGAGCCGATAATCGCTGACGTATACACCATATTGCCAACCTTTACTGCTACCGGAATCGGATTATCATGCTTAGAGCCTTTAATGTGTAACACTTCACGCTTTGCCATTTGCTGCACCTTCTTTCGCAGCTAGACGTTCTTGCTCTGTGTCATAATAGACAACGCCTTCAGACGCTAGCACTGGTCGTAAATTATAAAAGTCTAAGCTAATTTGACCGCTTTCGATTTTTTCTATCGTGCCAGCTTCCTTAGCTACACGTGCTTGTGACAGCTTTAGCGATGACTCGAAATCCTCTTTTTTCACGACAACAACACCATCATCATCCGCCATAATTAAATCACCTGGATGAATCAAGACACCCGCGCAAACTGCCGGAGCATTTACCCAGCCCCCACGCACCTTTTGAGCCCCTTGAGACAACACTTCACGCGTCCAAATTGGGAAGCCCAGATCGCGAATTTGACGTACATCGCGAATACCAGAATCCATGATTATTCCTTTAGCTCCCTTTTTCATGAGCGCTGTTACAATTAATTCGCCAATCATCCCTAGGACATTATTACCTTCTGTTGTGATAACAACGATATCTCCTGGCTTTACAACTTCAATGGCAGCATGAATCATTAAATTATCGCCTGCTGGACAAATCACCGTAACTGCCGGTCCAACAATCATCGTATTATTTAAAATCGGCTTTAACACTGGATCTAAAATACCTTGCTTACCTTGCGCCTCATATACTGTCGAAACATCAAGTTTTTCGTAAGCATCTAGAATCTCCTGTGATGGGCGTTCAATATTGCGTACAACATACTTTTCCATTTACAGCAACTCCTCTGCTACTAATGGGAAGAATCGAGAAAATGCTTCTGCTTGTTTGTAACTGTTATTTCCGGAACAACGGCGGGCATGGTTACCACGAAGCTCGGCCTTATAGCCATAGTAGCTAATTAAATGCACCTGCGCCTTAAAGCACTCCATCGCTGCTTTCTTTTGCTCATATACATCCGTAATATCTAAAATAACATCCGGATTGAATGAAGAAATTTCTGATTGGTGTGGCTCAAAGCCGAATAGTTTTGCCTGCTTACACGTTTTTGTACCTTCTAAACGTACACCGTTAGACGTCGATAACACCGCTGCATCAAACACAAACTTTGATACTGCTTCATGGTCTGGATTAAATGCATCACGTGGACCGTGCGAAATAATAATGTGTGGCTGTACCTCGCGAATTTTACGAGTAAGTTGTTCCATACGCTCTTCCGTAATATCCATGTGATAATCTTGGTAATCCCAAATATCAACTTTATCTTCTGATAAACCTAAGCATTTTGCCGCCGCTAAAAGCTCTCCTTTTCGCGTCTCTTTAACATTTTCAAGCGTTTGACCTTCCACATTCCAAAGATCATTCGACTCTCCTCGTGCCCCGTAACTTAAAATAACTAAATGTACATTTGCCCCATTTTTCACATACTTCGCAATCGCACCCCCACTACGCCAAACAAAGTCCGCCGCGTGTGCACTTACTACTAAAACATTTATGTTGCTATCAATCATATTCCGTACCCCCTATGTGTCTACTTAATTGTTTCTTTAACAATTGGCGTACCATATGTGTGGAACGTTTCAATTGTTTTATTGCCCCATGCTTGACCACGTTTACGATCCTCTTCCGTCCATGTAATTGGCTTAAAATCTGGATCTAGCACTAAATAGCCGCCCGCACAAATTTCAATACGGTTACCACCTGGTTCATACACGTATAAGAAATACGTTTGGTTGATAGCATGCTTACTCGGTGCGAATTCAATATGCACCCCTTGGTCGACAAATAAATTTGCCGCACGCGCAATTGCATCAAAGTGTTCCACCGAAAGCGCTAAATGGTGGAAACGTCCTTTTGCGCCCGTTGCATCATGTGAATAGACAAGCTCATATGATTTGGCATTCGTACGATACCAAACTGCTCCTCGCTTGCCACTATCCAAACGAATTTGTTCTGTTAAACGCATGCCTAATACCTGTTCCGCAAAATCACCATCCGCATCTGGGTTTGAACTTAGAAAATTAATATGATCTAAATTTTTTACCGCCGCTCCACGTCCGATAAACTTCTGATGCTGATTTTTTAGGGTTGGCTTTAGTGCTTCAGGTGCCACATATTTTTCAGTATCAAAATATAATTCCATTAAATGACCATCTAAACCACGGTATTGATAAGCACGACCATGTCCAAAATCTCCGTCAATCCATGCCCCCTTAATGCCCGCTTCCTCAATCACCTTAACGCGACGCTCTAAAGCCTGTGGACTTTTAGTACGAAAAGCTGTATGCCCCACACCTGGCTCATCCGCTTGTGTTAATACAATCGAATACTGCTCATAATCATTCCAACATCGTAAGTAAGCCCTTTCATTTGTTTTTTTAACAATTTCTAACCCCATGCTTTCATAAAAAAACTTTATACTCTCTTCCAATACAGGAGTATATAACTCTACATGTGCGATATGTACGATATCATCGCTATACTCTACAAAATTTCCAGTCATCCGATATCCACCTTTCAATATTGTTCAACAATCTTGTGAACAATTATATGAATATTTTATAAAAAATGTCAACAGTTTTCTGAATATTTATTTAACTAACAAAATCCTCCTCTTTCCAAATTTGTATTCAAAAATATTTCAGTAAGATATGTACTCTATTTAATTTATTTACATAATATGCTACAATTTTGAAAAATAAATTGTTAAACAAAATTGTTATATGGATGTGTTCATATGCCGTTTAAATTTATTATTTTTCTTACATTACTTTTCCAAATCGCTTTAAAAGGGAATATTTTACTTATCCCACTTTACGGTTTACATTTACAGGCTACACCAACAACGCTTGGGATTATTATCGCAGCTGGCTCCGTTATGCCGATGCTATTTGCATCTATAATTGGTCGCCTATCTGATCATATTTCGATTCGACTACTACTAATCGTCGGCATGCTCGGCAGTTCCGCCTCGCTCGCTGCCATATTCTTTTTTCCAAGAAGTATTGTTATTCTATTAATTGTCCAACTATTATTCGGCTTTTTTCAAATCATTACCGTCGTCAGTAGCCAAAACTTAGTCGGTATGTTATCAACAAATAACAACCGTAGTCAAAATTACGCCAGCTATACTTTATGCGTTTCAATTGCTAATCTTATCGGTCCTCTTATCGTCGGTATTACAATTGATGCATTTAACTATGAAACTGCCTATTTAGTGATGGCGATTTTTGCAGCGATTCCAGGTATATTCTTTATATGGATTCGACTACAAATTAGCCGTCCAGCTACGAGTCAAAACGTTGTGAGTAAAAGCTTTTTACAACTCCTAATCGATCCGCAGCTACGTACTATGTTTATCACAAGCGGTATTATTTTAACAGGTGTTAGTTTATTCGAATTTTACTTTCCGATTTATACCGAATCACTTAACATTTCTGTAACTGTAATCGGTATGCTCGTATCATTGAATGCGCTGGCATTTATTATTAGTCGTCTCGTCATGCGACCATTACAAAAAAAATATCGTCCAGAGCAAATCATTGGTGGCTGCCTGAGTATTGCAGCTCTTGCTTTTTTCAGCCTACCTTTTATCGAAACAGTTTGGCTACTCGCTATCATTAGTTTCATCATGGGGCTCGGGCTCGGCTGCTGCCAGCCACTATCAATTGTCATGGCTTACGATTACTCACCCGCTGGACATTCCGGTGAGGTACTGGGCACTCGCCTAACGATCAACAAAGCCGTCCAATTTTCAGTCCCAATCATTTTCGGAGGTCTCCATTTCCTTGGATTCTTCCTTATTTTCTGGTTCAACACCGCCTTGCTTGGTGTAGGAGGGACTACATTACTACGTAAATTCAATAAAAAACAGGTAGCCGACTAATACTTAGTTAGTTAGCTACCTCTTAAACGATCACCTGCTAAAGTAGGTGGATTTTTACATACTTGTCGACGACTAAAAGTCCTTCTCAAAGCCCTTATGCTGAAGCACACTCAAATTTAACTAAACTCATTCTTCAATATTGAAAATGTCATTATTTTCTTTATTAAATTGATAGCAATATAATTTCTCATAATCTCTTCCGTTAAGAAAAAGACTAAAAGCGGATACCGTCTAGAGACGGTGGAGTTAGACAACGCATTTACAAATTAATGCTTACGAATGCGAAAAGGCTCTATTTCTATTAATATTCATAAAACCCTTTCCTAGTCTTTCTACCTAACAAGTTTTGTTCGACCATTTCCATTAATAATGGCGGTACTTTATATTTTTCTTTCTTCGTTTTTTCGTATAAAGCTTGTTGAATGTTTAACATCGTATCCAGTCCAATCATATCTGCCATCCATAATGGACCGATTGGATGATGTGCGCCTAACTTCATCGCTCGATCGACATCTGCCGCTGAAGCTGTCCCCTCTTCTACTAGCTCAATCGCCTCACAAATCATCGGCACTAATATTCGGTTTACGATAAATAGAGGGGTATCTGCCACCCGAATTACTGTCTTTCCGAGCCTTTCTACAAACGATTCGATTGTAGCTTTTGTTCGTTCCGTTGTTTCATCGAGAAAAGTCATTTCGACTAAATCCATTAACGGTACAGGATTAAAGAAATGCAGTCCGCAAAATCGATCTTTTCGATTCGTTACACTAGCAATTTCACTCA
>JBJEFO010000116.1:0-4649 GCA_051874135.1 Lysinibacillus sp. | reverse complement strand
AAAAGTTTCATAAAAATGAATTTCTCCTCACATTTTTATTATAACTTATTTGCAATAAAAAAACCGACTACAGTATGCCGGATTAGACGCTTAGCTTAAAAATTTCATATTAATCGTTCGTTTGGCAGTACATAATAGTACAATTGTAGAGCTTTTTAATCGATAAATTACTGCCCGTTAATGCGGGATAAAAATTAAATACGCCAACACTTGCAAAAGCAAATGTTGGCGTATATATTTTGTCTGCTCAGTGAATCATAAAATTGCGTGTTATGAACGTAGGGATTTTACAGGGAAAATTACCACTTACGTTTACGTGCAGCTTCTGATTTCTTTTTACGCTTAACGCTAGGTTTTTCGTAGAACTCGCGCTTTCTAACTTCTTGAATTGTACCTGATTTTGATACAGTACGTTTGAAGCGGCGAAGAGCATCTTCAAGCGATTCGTTTTTGCGAACGACAGTTTTTGACATCTCTCTTTCCCTCCCTCCGAACACACGTCAATACATCATCAACACTATTTGTTAATGTGTACTCAAGAATTATAACCCATTGTTTGGGCGCAGTCAACAAAAACTATTAAGTTTACTAAATGTAATAATTGGACTGTATTTAAAGAGCTTCAGCACAGTTTTTAGTATTAATAATCAGACTGCGAAGTTAATCCTTCCATAATCGCAACACCTGAGCTAGCCCCAATACGTGTTGCACCATTTTCAATCATCTTTTTCATATCTTCTAAATTGCGAACACCACCAGATGCTTTCACACCAAGGTCTGGTCCAACTGTTTTGCGCATTAAGGCGATATCTTCCGCCGTTGCCCCTCCAGTAGAGAAACCAGTAGATGTTTTTACGAAATCCGCACCTGCTTCTACAGAAAGCTCACATGCTTTTACTTTTTCTTCATCTGTTAACAGACAAGTTTCAATAATAACTTTTACTAAAGTACCGTTTGCTGCATCTACTACAGCTTTAATGTCATCACGTACTACATCATATTCACCATTTTTTAATGCACCGATGTTAATGACCATATCAATTTCACTAGCACCATTAGCAATGGCATCTTTTGTTTCGAACGCTTTTACCGCTGAAGTTGAAGCGCCTAATGGGAAGCCAATAACTGTACAAACTTTTACTTCTGTACCTGCTAGTAATTCAGCGCTATATTTCACCCAAGTAGGATTTACACATACTGATGCAAATACATATTTCTTTGCTTCAGCGCATAATTTTTCAATTTGATCACGTGTAGCATCCGCCTTTAATAAAGTATGATCAATCATTGCAGCATAATTTTGTGTCATTTTTAGTTACTCCTTTTACATAAGTTGTACGTACAACTATATCATAACACTAATAAATAAATAAATGAAAAAGACAGACTACTCTTTATATTATTACGAATCCTTATATTTACGGTCCTCGAAAAGGGAAAAGTGAAAAGTATAATGTAAAATCTATTATGAGTTACTGATTTAATTTTGCAGTATGAATGCTTCTCTTACATTATTTAATTGTATACTGAAAAGGACTTCGATTTTAGAGGAGGGAGGACTTCGTGGTAGTTATTTTTGATTTATTAATTTTAACCTTTGTTCAACTGATTTCATTGTTTGGGATTTTAATAGTTGTTGGTTGTTTAATTCATATTATCGAGCGCCAATCTGTGAAATTTATATACAAAAGTTTCGGTCTAAGAGGGCTTCTTGTCACTTCATGGATTGGGACACCGATTCATGAGTTCGGGCATTACCTTATGTGCAAAATTTTTAATCACCAAGTGATTGCTGTGCAATGGTTTCCGAAAGATCAACACGCTAGTGTATTAGGATTTGTAGAGCATCGTTATAATAGCCGTAGCCTGTATCAAAAAATCGGCGTATTTTTCATTAGTATAGGGCCTTTATTTTCCGGATTATTAGCCCTTTCATTATTGCTGTACGTGCTGTTACCAAACAGTTTTAATACGTTTGTTCATTTTACGAAATCGATTGAACCTGCTTCCCTCACACTTGAAAATATCGCACTTATTTTAACAGCTTCGTTCGAAATGATTTCAACCATTTTCACGTTAGACAATGTTACAAGTATTCGCTTTTGGACTTTTCTACTATTAGCCGCTTGTATATGTACACATATTTCATTAAGTCCAGCCGATTTACGTGGTGCTTTTAGTGGCTTGATGACAATAGCAATTATTCTTTTCACTGTTAACTCGATCGCCATCTTCATCGGCTTCAATACGAGCACATTTATTTCAACGTTAGCCGCGTACAATGCTTATTTAATTGGCTGGATGGGCTTCGTATTATGTATGTCTATTATGACATTAGTCCTCACATTTATGATTAGCTTCATAAAGAGGCGTAAATTTTTACGTGTTAGCGCATAATTAAAAAAACGTCACCCCCATAAATATATGGGCGTGACGTTTTTAATTTAAGCTTCCACCGTATCTAACACGCGAACAAATTGTCCTTCGTTATATGGGTAGCCTGCTTTTGTAATTTTTACTTTCACAAGTTTGCCGACCATGTCTTCGCTTGCTTCGAAAAGTACTTTCAAGTAATTTGCCGTATAGCCAACGTAAAGATTGTCGTTTTCTGATTCTTTGAAGCGTTCTTCTGGAATAACTTCTAATACCTCTCCTTCAAAGCGAGAAGCATACTCTTTTGCTAATTGGTCGTTTAACGCAATTAAGCGATGTACGCGCTCGTTTTTAATTTCCTCATCCACTTGATCTTCCATACGTGCTGCCGGTGTACCTGTACGTTTAGAGAATGGGAAGACGTGAAGTTCTGAGAATTTGTGGTCACGGATAAAGTTATACGTTTCCATAAACTCTTCTTCTGTTTCACCTGGGAAACCTACGATTACGTCAGACGTTACCGCTAAATCAGGCAATGCTTGTTCTAATTTACGTAAACGCTCTGAGAATAAATCCATCGTATATTTACGACGCATACGTTTTAACACTGTATCCGAACCTGATTGAATCGGAATGTGTAAATGGTTTACAACAATATTCGAATTTTGTAATACTTCAATTACTTCATCTGTTAATTGAGATGCTTCAATTGAAGAAATACGTAGTCGTTTTAATCCTTTTACTTGCGCTTCTAAATCACGTAAAAGTTGCGCTAAGTTATAGTCTTTGAAATCTTGTCCGTAACCACCTGTGTGAATACCTGTTAAGACGATTTCAAGATAACCAGCATCAACTAATTGCTGTGCTTGGCGGATTACTTCTTGCGGATCACGAGAACGCATCAGTCCGCGCGCCCAAGGAATAATACAAAACGTACAGAAGTTGTTGCAACCTTCTTGGATTTTTAGTGAAGCACGTGTGCGGTCTGTAAATGTCGGAACATCTAATTCTTCATACACACGATTTTTCATAATGTTGCGCACCGCATTAATCGGTTGACGTTGTTCGCGGTATTGATCGATTAAACCTAACATTTTATGACGATCTTGCGTACCAACGACAATATCGACACCAGGAATCGCCATAATTTCAGCCGGTGATGTTTGTGCATAACAGCCTGTTACACAAATAACCGCATCTGGATTTTGTCTAATTGCACGTCGAATGACTTGACGCGACTTTTTATCACCTGTATTTGTTACTGTACATGTATTGATCACATAAACATCAGCTTGTTGTTCAAACTCGTTACGCTCATAGCCTTGCTCTTTGAATAATTGCCAAATCGCTTCAGTTTCGTAATGGTTAACCTTACAACCTAATGTGTGAAAAGCCACTGTTGACAAGGCCCCTACACCTCTTTCATTCAAATTCATAAGAAATAGCAGACAACGCGTATAATGGCGCTGTTTCTGCTCGTAATATACGTGGTCCTAGGCTCATAATTTGTGCACCGGCTGCTACTAAAGCATCTGCTTCCTTACGGGAAATACCACCTTCAGGACCGAAAATACATAAAATTGATTTCGATTTATTATCATACACTGTTTTTAGCTTATCCGCAAACCTTGTGCGTTCAGATGCTTTTGCATCTTCCTCATCCGCAATAAATACTACATCAAAATTTGCTACGTGTGACAGTAATTGCTTAAACGAAATCGGCATTGCCACTTCTGGTACATAAGTACGATGTGATTGTTCCGCTGCTTCTTGTGCAATTTTTTGAAGGCGCTCTTGATTTTTCCGTCCTTTTTTGTCGTCCCATTTCACAATTGAGCGTTCCGCAGCAAATGGCAGTAACGCATACATACCAAGCTCTGTCCCTTTTTGTGCGATTAACTCTAATTTATCACCCTTTGGTAAACCGCAAGCAATTGTCACATTTACCGGCATTTCCGGTGAAGGAATCGTTTTACCTGTAGGTTTCGCCAAAACGTCTGTTGCTACCTCGGTAATTTCACAAATATGTGCTTCACCGCTATGTACAACAATAATTTCTTCACCTGCTGTCATACGCATAACTTTGCTAATATGACGCGCATTATCACCAGAGATCATATATTCGCCTGTCTCCGTTACAGGTTGGTCAACAAAATAGCGTTGCATATTCTTTCCTCCTTTTAGATTGGTCGCTCTATTGGCCTTATTTTCGATTCTATTCGCCTAATTTTCGATTCTATTCGCCTTTTCCGTTCAATAACGGAAAAAAAGTAGAC